>NZ_JTLD01000010.1 GCF_000798815.1 Alistipes sp. ZOR0009
CAAGCCTCGGGAAAGCTCACCGGAGTTCCAGTACGTAAAACCAAGCCTCGGGAAAGCTCACCGGAGTTCCAGTACGAAAAACTGAGACTCGGGAAAGCGCACTGGTAGTCTATTTAACTTTTATTTCAACCACGCTAGGGCACCTTTTTACTACCTTGCTGGGCAAATTAATCTACAACACATGCGTAATATTTTACTACTAGCCATCTGCGCGCTGGTATCGCTATCGGCAAGCAGCAAGGAGGTTAAGGTAGCCACCTTCAACATCCGTTACGGTACGGCCAACGACGGCTCCAACGCTTGGCCCAACCGAAAGGCCATTGTTGCCGACTTTTTTAATACCTCCAAACCCGACATTATTGGAATGCAGGAGGTGCTACACCTGCAAATCGCCTTTCTTGATAGCGCCCTACGGGGATACAGCCACGTTGGAGTTGGCCGCGAAGATGGAAAGATGCAGGGAGAGTACGCCCCTATCTTCTTCAACAAGGAGCGCTTTAGCCTAAAACGCAGCAGCACCATCTGGCTATCCGAAACGCCTACCGTAGTGGGCAGCGTTGGCTGGGATGCCGCCCTAACCCGTATTGCCACCTACGCCGTGCTTTACGACAAAAAGGCTAAGCAGGAGCTGCTATTTGTAAATACCCACTTCGACCATATGGGACAAAAGGCCAGAGCCGAATCGGTAAAGCTCATCAAAAAGCTCATCAAGGAGCAGGGAGCCAAGCGCTACATCGTAACCGGCGACTTTAACCTACAGCCCACCGAGGAGCCCTACAAGGTAGCCATCGAGAAGGTGAGCGGAATGCCTACCCTAATTGATAGCCGCACCAGCGCAACCGACCAGTCGCAAGCAGGCGACAAGGAGTGCACCTTTAACGACTTCGGAAAAATCACCTCGAATTACATTATCGACTACATTTTTGTTAGCCCCAACCTTAAGGCGCTAACCTATAAGGTTGAGAAGGTAAAGCGTAACGGCATTATTATTTCCGATCACTACCCCGTAATATCGACGCTATCGTACAAAAAATAGCCCCCACAATGCAAAAGGCCCGCTAACGAGATGCTCATTAGCGGGCCTTTTTTTGCGCTATATCACTTAGTACACAATCGCGGCTATCGAAACCCCAACCACGGCAAACATGGCTATAAAAAAGTATATAAAAAGGATAAAACCACCCTTTAGCACCGACTTGCGCTTCTTCTCTCCATAAAACCGAGATAAGCTAAGCACAAAGTAGATCAGCCAGGCCAGCATCACCCATCCTTCTATCGAAAACACATTGGGGAAGAAATGATCCCAAAGGATGCTTAGCGAAACAAGCAAGAATAGCGTAACATGGATATGGATGGAATGGACAACATGAGCGGTATAGTACTTCTGCTTCTTTCGGTAGAACAGCAGCAGCAGCAGGGCAAAGATGGGCATCAGCACCAGTATGGAAAGCGATAGGTAGTGGAAAAACTTTTCGTAAAGTTCATTCTTCGACATTTTGGTAAGCGCCGACTCCACCTTCTTCTCAAACGAGACAGAACCATCACCCATGCCAACATTTACTTCGTTAATGTCCTCCTCAAGGCTATCTATAGAGTTGCGAATAGCCACAACCTGCGATTTGGTAAGATCCTTTTTATGGGTTTTGAGCGAGTCGGTGAGCCTGTTTACCAGCATACGATTGGTGGGATTGGAGGTCGTATCCATAATGGGCTTCTCCCCCTCATGCGAGATCATCTCGCTTTTAGAAAGGCCAATTACCAATCCGAACAACAGGAGACTCGAAAAAAAGTAGAGCTTAAAAGGGTGCACGTGGCTCTCAATACGTCCCTTCATGTACTCCTTAGCCAGCATCCCTGGCTTAAAGAACAGGTTGAATAGCGAGCTGCCCAACTTATGGTCGAGCGCATAGTGGTGCTCCAAGTAAAGCATGAGCGATTCGCCAAAGGGGCGGTTTTCCATATGCGCATACTGGCCACAAACCGAGCAGTACATGCCCGTAAGCTCGTGTCCACAGTTCTTACAATGCGAGTAGGGTGGCGTAACGGGCACATAGCGATGCTTACGCTTCCGCCTGATGTAGTAGTATTTAAGAGATCTGAAAGGCATAGGTTTATATTAACGTTAACAAGCTGGTGAATATAGCTAATTTGTTTACGTTAAAGGAGGAAAAATTGCTAACTAAACCAAAAAAGCAGCCAAGGCAACAGCCAGCACCGCAAAACCGCAAATTAGGGTATAGATAAGCAAAAGCAAAAAACTTTTCAGAATAGACTTAAGCAGCCCTAGGCGGTAAAAGTTAGATAGGCTTAGCACAAAGTAAATCAGCATCGCCAAAAAAAGAAAAAGATCGAAGTTCCCCTCACCCCCAATTAGCATATCCCACAGCAGCGAGACAATGATGGATAAGAATAGAACCACATGCAAATGCACCGAGAGCAGCAGATGCCCGAGGTAGTAGCGCTCCCTTTTTCGGAACATCAGCATAAGCAGCCCTCCAAACAGGGGCATCAGAAAAAGAACGGCAAAGGATATGTAACGCAGAATTCGTTGGTTAAGCTCATCTTTCGAAACTCCTGTCAAATTTTTGATAAACCTCCTCTCCAAGGCTGTTTCCTTCCGAGGTGATGCCTTATGTTCAGCAGCTACCGTATCCTTACTGCTACCCACCGTAATACCGTTTTGTAGCACAACAACTGGCGTTTTTAAGGTGTCGAGAACTGGTCTTTGCCCCTCTGCAATCTCCTTCTTATCGGTAGGGCCATGCAGCGGCATGGCCACCCCAAAGAGCAGAATGCTCGAAAAAAAGTAGAGCTTAAAAGGATGAACGTAGCGGGCAATCCTACCGTTAACGTACTCGCGGGAGAGAAACCCCGGCCGAAAGATTAGCAGCTTTAGCGTATGGCCGAGCTTATGATCGAACGAGTAGTTATTCTCCAGATAGGACACCACCGATTCGCGAAAAGGCTGGTTGGCGACCATGGCATACTGGCCGCATACAGAGCAAAAATGGCCATGCAGCTCGTTCCCACAATTTTTGCAATGCGTGTAGGGCGCAGGTGCAGGTTGATACTGCTTCCCTTGCCGTTTCATCTTTAAAATTCGGTATTTTAAAAATCGGAGTAGCATAAGCGTTGGAAATATCAATAAAAACCAATCTTTCGCAAAAAAGTTGTCCATAAAAGAACAACGAATTGGGATTGTTTTTAAATTGTGGCGATTAATTCCTTACGCAGGAAATTGGCGCTGCCTGTTGGATTTTTTTCTACTACCATTAATCTCAGAATTGCAATTCACGTAGCGGCTGCTGCTAAAATGTGACGTAAAATGGAGAATAAGTTAATTATTAAACTCCCCAAAAACATCCTGTATAAATCGGCACGGTATCTGGTGAGAATAAGAGGATATAAGGAGCAAATCGTAACCTACACAAACAACAAGGCCGTATTTGAGCTGCCTACCGGAAACTATATGGTAGAAATCGAGAACGAAGAGGAGATTGCCGTAAAGCGAATTATGCTAACGGTTGGGCAACGGAAGGTTATGTGCATACTTCCAGCAGTTAGAAACACCATCACGTACAGCTTGGTAGCAATGCTCGCAGCAACCTCGGTTATTTTGCAGGTAGTCGTGCTCAAGCATGCCTCCATCCCGCTCCTGCTTCTTCCCCTTCTTCCCCTGCTGGCCATCCGCCGACGCAAGGTGAACCGCTTCAAAATAGACATGTAGCCGACAGGCTAGCATAGAGTAGCCGCATTCTTACTTTACGTTACAGTACCGCTGGCTCATAAACTTAAGCCAATTCTTTTCGTAAAAGAAGGTATTAAAACCTGTCTGATATGGATAAGAATACAAGCGAAAGACTGCAGCAAAAGTTTGCCACCATGAAAGAGTACACGCTCGTTCTCCTAAAGGCAGGGCCAAATATCGAGAACGATAATGCCCAACAAAAAATCTGGGAACATGGTGCTAGAAATCTACAACTCCAGAACGAAGGGCTAATGCCTATTATCTGCCCCATTTTTGACGAGTCGGAGCTGAATGGGGTTGCTATTTTTACTACAGACGAGGCCACCACGGAAAGTTTAATGAAAGATGATCCAGCCATACAGGAAGGCATCTTTGTCTTTGAAATGCATCCATGCAAAAGTTTCCCTGGCGACCGACTCCCTTAAAACAAAAAAAGGGTCCGTTAAATGGACCCTTTTATTTTAGGATTGTCTTTTTAGAATGGATACTTGCTTGCTTGTTCCTGTACAAGTTTTCCATCAGCGGTATAAACTAGCGTAGCCTTCTTCTTGTCTAACCTGACCTTCAAAATGTAGTACGAAGGCATTCCCTTAAACTCAAAATTCTCAATCGACTTTACAGTCCATGTTGCATAGGTGCTCGCCTGAAAAGCATCCTGCACGGCTTTGGGCATATCGGCAAGCGCCAGCTTACTCATCTGCATAATCAACTCGTAGGTAGGACTGAAAAATAAATTGCGCTCAATTGCTCCATCTTTAACTTCAACCCAATACCCCCAGAAACTTTTCATCACCTCCTTTACGGTAGCATTTGGATAGTTTGCTGTAATGTAAGCTTGTATTTCGGTAGGAACAACCGTTGGGTAGTTGCCACAATCGGGATATTGGCTACTAACCTCCTTTACTTTAGCAAGGGTTCCATCGGCCTTAAAGTATAGAAGGCGGTTATTCTCTCCACTCTTCTTAACCTCGAACTTATAAAACTCGGTGCCGTCGCTTTTTTTAAGCTGAACAATCTTTACGGTAGTCCAAGTACCATCGCCATATTCCGAAGCCGTAAAGGCCTTTTTAATGGTGTCAGAGAGCTGATCAAAAGTAAACTCGACTTCCGTCATTTCCCATTTCCCGTTGCCTTTATACCAAGCAGCACAGCTGTGACTTCCACCCGATGTGCTTTTCAACTTAGAAGGAAGAACAAACTTTGCCACATCAAACTCCTGAACCTTACCCCAACTTACATTCGCTGCGGAAGGAAACTGTGTGGTAAATGCAGCCTTAACCGCCATCTCATTACTTGTGTTGCTATCTTGAGATCCAACATCTTCACCTTTGCTGCAGGACATAAATAGAAGTCCAACAATAGCAGCACCAAGCACACCTGCTTTTCTCATAACTACGATTTTAAATTAGTAACCTTGTTTAGTCTATATTTTACAAACGAAGGTCGTGCCAACTAGTGTTAAACCTCTATTTAATAGCAACTTTAACAATAAACCAACTCTAGCACATAAAAAAGAACCCTATAGATGCTTTAAAACAAAATCGGCAGTAGCTTCCCATTCAAAATTGTATAGATTTTAAAAAAAAGAGGATCATAAAAAATTTTAAGGGACGTGATTTGCTCCTAGCCCATGCGAACAATGTGGATATTTTTCCACACTCTGCCTATTTGTGTGTAGAAAAGCACGGACACTAAAAAAGGCTGGAGATAAACCACAGCCTTTTACTATTTCTTCATTAGACTAATACGCTAAGTTCTGCTAACGGCGCTTTTTTAGCTCCAAATTTTTAAGCAGCTTTCCTTCCGAATTATAGATGAGCAGGCGATTCCGCTCCTCAAATTTTTTTACCTCTATTCGATACTCGACTAACCCTTTATCGCCTTCTTCTATAGAAACTTTTACAACAGTCCAGCTTCCGTAAATAGAATACTTAAACGCACGCTGAACACTATCTGGAAGACAATCTAATGTCAGATCGTCGCACTTTTCGGGTGTACAAGAAAAACAATCCCCCAGATTCTCATTAAATAAACCTCTGTTTTGAGCTTCTTTCGCATTCCCTTCATTGCTCATTAACGCGAGCATCACAACCACTGCAGCAACCATCACTCCGCTTTTTCTCATATATTCAGATTTAACAAATAAATAGCGCCTATTTAAAACATTTGCAATATATCCAACAGCATAGTATCGCAAAATATATTATAACATTTGGCATTCCAATATGCTGTGCTATTCTAATCAGGAAACCACCCTGCTTAACAAAACTGCAAATTATTAAAATAACAAGCAATTATTATAGCATAGATCTAATTAAATAGGAGAAAACTAAAATATAGTCTCCTCCTACTTTGCGTCATTTTCAACAAAATTGTAGCGTTATGTTCTAAGCCAATAAAACTTGAGTATCGGCAGTACAAACGTACTGCTAAATGCATGCCAAAAGTGAACAAGCACGTCAATATCTTTCAAACATACGATTGTTGCTAGAAGCTACTTTCTGGAGTATCTAAGTGCGATTAAAATTATTTGCTATATTGTAAAAATAAAAAAAAGGGAAAGTTGCAGCTTTCCCTTTCTGTAGCATGTAAAAGTTTACTAATTCTTGAATAACTAAAGTATTTATAAGCCCTTATCCTTTGAGTGCTGAAAGCACTACTTTTACCTTTAACTTGTTGCCAATACCAACAATATCTACCACGTTTTGAAGCGGAATACTGTTATCGGCCTGTAGTATTACAGTCAGCTTAACATTCCCATTCATGCTTTCAACGAGCAAAGGCTCGATGTCTTGAAAAGGAACTGGCTTGTCGTTAAAATAGTACTGCAAGTCCTTTGTTATGCTGATATTGACATTTTTCTCCGCGGTTACCTGCTCGGCGTACTGCGTTTTAGGCAGCAAAAGCTTAATTACCGAAGGGTTTACCAGCGTTGAAATAATAAGAAAAAACAACAGTAAGAAGAACATGATATCGCTTAAAGAGGACGTATAAACCTCAATTGCGTTTCCTTTCTTTTTTCTTTCGACCTTCATCTCTCAATTTTATAGAAGCTACTTTCCTCTTTTCAAGAAGAAAATAAAGTCGTTACCCTGTTTTTCCATCTTCGCTGCAATTTTATCAATTCTGCCATTAAGCAGCTGGTATCCAATAAAAGCAACGATACCCACCAATAAACCTGCAGCGGAACAAATCATTTTTTGATATAGACCATCTGAAATGGATCCAATACTCAAATTATCGGTTAGCGATATGGTATAAAATATCTTGATAACCCCCATAATAGTACCCAAAAAGCCCAACATAGGCGCAATAGATGCTACTAGCGAAAGAATATTCATCCGTGTCTCCAACATGTTCAACACCTCGCGCGATTTCCCCTCCATTGCCTCACGGATATCCTCTATAGAGTAATCCATGCTGCGTATTCCTTCAGCCACCACCATTCCAATGGGCTGGTTAGATCGTTCGCACGTAGCTAGTGCCGAATCGGTTTTTCCGTTAAGAATATAATCCTTAACCTGAGCAATAACTCGCTCATCCTCACTTGCTGCCTTGTGCAAAACGATATAGCGATCAACAATAACAAAAATGGCAATCAGCGATAGGAAAGCGATAGGAATAAGAATCCAGCCCCCTTTGATGATAATATCAAAGTAGTTTTCGTTTACTACGGCTGTTGGCATTTGTGCCACCAAGAGACTTTGCATTACTAACTTTAAAATTTGATTCTTTAAACAAAGCACAGGCCATACAGATGCATGGCCTGTGCAACCATGAAAACATTACTTAATTCCTAGTGCGGCCTTAGCCGTTACATTCGTAGGATCAAGCGTAAGTACCTTGTTGAACAGGTTCTTTGAGTTTTCTTTATCTTTTGCCAAGTAGGCTTGATAACCTAAATATAGGTAGGCCTCAATCAGCTCTTTCTTTCTTTCTGCTTTTGGCTCAAGAATAGCAACCACCTTTTCGTAGTAAGGCTTTGCTAGCGCTTGTATAGTCTCTGGGTCAAAAGAAGCATTGATACGAGCTCTCCAGAAATAACCTAGATAGCTATCTGGCATCTTTTCTGTAAACACTCCGTATAGGCTATCTGCAGCATGCAGATACTTTGACTTAGTTAGCGTATCTACACCTTCTTTAGTTCCTGCATAATAGTTCGCTTTTGCCCAATCCAAATATGTTTGTGCCGAAACATTCGATTTTTCAGAATAAAGCATGTCGTAAATACCAACCACTTTATCATACTGCTTCATTTTTTCGTATGACGACTGGATTTCCTTATACATAGAAACCTTATTCTTAGGTGTCACCGCCTTTTCGAAGTAGTTGATTGCCAGAGAATCGTTCCCCACCTTCGATAGTAGGCGTCCGTAGTATTCGTTATCGCTTTGAAGGATATCCTCTGGCTTAGTAGTAGCCATGAACTTTTCCATCACCTTAACGCCATTGGCAAAATCGTCAGTTTGGTACATGTTGTAAGCCAAAACTCGATTTGCTACAGGGTTGTTTGGATTAATAGCCTGAGCTTGCTTTAAAATAGTTAGAGAGTTGGCATAGTCTCTATTGAAGAACATGATTAAAGCATAACGAACTAGGTCGTTATAGGATGGCTCTGCAGCGGCAAAAAACTTTGCGTAAGATTTTGCTGCCTCTCCGAATTTTCCTTGAGCGTAGTATACCTCACCTCTTTCCTTGTGAACAGGGAAGTAGGTAGAGTCTAGCTGGTAAAGCTTATTGAAAGTTTCCAATGATTGCTCGTAGTTTCCGCTCTTAACATAAATTCGTCCTAACTTAAGAAGAGCATCCTTACTTGCATTATCGTAGTAAATAGCGTTTTCATACTTTGTAGCGGCATCGCCAATTTTACCTTGGTTCATCATGTAGTCTCCCTCTGCCATGTAAATGCCAGGGAAAGATTTATTGATGTTCTTTGCCTTATTCAGATACTCGGTAGCGGTTTCTAAATCAGGATTTTTTTGATTAACATATGCCGAGTAAAGAGCTACCCAAAGCGCTGGATTTTTTTTCTCCTTACTAATTGATTTTGCCTTGCTAAAGGCAGCTTCAGCAGCCTTCACGTTACCTGCAGAAAGGGCAACCTCTCCAAGACCAACATAAGCAAATGCATTCTCAGGATTAACTTCTACTCCCTTTTGAAAGTAGTAAGTTGCCGAGTCTGGCATTTCCTGCTTCTGGTAGGTGCGCCCTAACAAGTAGTAGGCTTGATCTTTGTTAGAACCGTTTAGCTCCTTTAAAAGATACTTTTTAGCCAAAACATGGTTACCGTCGTTATAGTAAAGTAAACCTTTCGTAAAGTCTTGTGCTAAAACATTACCACTTATGGTGGCAAGCATAGCGATTAGTACTAGCAAATATCCTTTTGTTTTCATGGTTGTTTGTTTACTGTGGGTATTCATTATTTACCTGTATCACCCTAACAGGTTGTGTTGCGGGAAATACTCCTGCTCTAAGAATAATTCTCTGACCCTTTTCGCCTGAAACAAAAGAGGCAAAACCAGTAGGTAAACCAGAACTAGGGTCTGTAGTAATTGTATAAATATTCCTGCAAAGCGGGTAATCCCTTGTTGCTAGGTATGCTTGGTATGGCTGGTAGCTATTGTTAGATGAAGGCTTGCTAGCATACGAAACGGCCATCACCCTAATCTTATCAAGGAACGACATGCATGTCGAATCCTTTCGGTTGCTAATCCAGCTAACACCTATAATACCAATGGCATTCGATGTTTTCGAAATGTAATCTATCACATCCTCATTTTTGGTCAAAGCCGAAACCTGAGCGGATAGGTCTTTTCCCTGACAAAGAGAATCTAGCAGGTAACGAACGGTGCTCGATGTTTGATTATCAAAAATAATCTTCACCTTACCAGAACCGGCTCCAGTTCCAATCTGGCTCCAACTGTCAACTTCTCCAATAAGAAGTTTCCTTAGCTGATCGACAGATATTAAGGTGTCCTTATTCTGACTATTAACGATAAGAGCAATACCGTCAGTCGCAATTCTCGAAATTCGAGGAAAAAGCTTCTTGCTTTTAAAGAATTCTGTCTCTTTGGAAGTCAGCATTCTCGAAGTAACAATGAGTCTAGTTGAATCCTTTAGCAGCGCATTTAACGCCCTTGTTTCCGAAACGTAGTTGGCCTTCAATTCTGCGTTGGTATAAATACCTTCAAACACAGCAACCTCCTGAGAAATTATGGGCTCAAACGTTTGATCTACAAAGATTGTTGCAGAGCCGCTAGTAGGGGTGTCTCCCGTTTTATTGGAAGACCCCCCGCAGCTCTGAAGCAACACGGCAATTGTCGAAAATATAAGGGCAACGGCAATGTTTCTCTTATTCATCTTTTTGTGTCTTTACCTGTTTAAATATTCTAAAAGCCCTAAAAAAAGAGTAAAGAACCAGAAGGATGCCGAGAACAATGCGTGCAATACCCGTAGAAATAAACTCCTCGAAAACCGAAGTAAGCAAGAAACCTAATCCTAAAACAAGGTAAAACAGCACCATTACATAGCCGAAGTACCCGACAAACATAAACCAAAACTTCCTTCTATTGCCTGTGTTCTTCATTATTGAGAAGTTATTGTAAGACGAACTTTACTGGAACTGTAAATGCAACTCTTACAGGAACACCATTCTGCTTTCCAGCAATCCAAGCTGGCATGCTCTTAATTACGCGAATAGCTTCCTTGTCCAACTCTGTATCTACGCTACGTAGTACCTTAACGTCGCTAATTCTACCATTCTTGTCAACAACAAAAGAAACATAAACAGTTCCCTGAATACCATTCTCTTGTGCTGATGCTGGATAAACAACGTTCTTTCCTAGGTACTTTCCTAGCTCTTCATTACCTCCTGGGAAGGTAGGCATCTGCTCTACCGCTTGGAAAACTTGCTCCTCTTCCTGAGCAATTTCCTTCACTTCGATTTTCTCAGCAACTACTTCCGTACCTGCAAGATCATCAGATAGATTTTCGCTCAAAACAGCGTTGCTCATCATTTCCTGCCCCTCTTTCACCTCATCATCAGGCTTAATTACAGGTGGCACAAACTTGATTTGCTGCTTAACCTGCTGCTGTTCCTCTTTTGGAGCTTCGGGCTGCTTAACTTGCTCAATTTTAACATCCTTAAGCACGTTAACTTCCACATTTTGCTCGCGAACACCATTGATGGCCTTGTTAATAAAAGTAGGAAGACCAGTAGCTAGCGAAAAGCCTATTGCAACGATAATGAATGAGCGACGATGCCTGTGATCCGCTTCTTTTCTCAATACATAGGCGCCATACTCTTTGTTCTTATTGGCAAAGACCATTTCGCACCATTCCCTTGCGTATAAGTTAATTTTTGATGCCATGGCTACTTAGTTTGAGTTGATTCGGTAAATGCATCTGGAAAAGTCTTACCTACAAGGTCCGTATCGTATCCTGTGATAGGAACAATAGCATAAGTACCAATGTTGGTAATATTCATTTCGTCTAGAATACCTACAAGGTTATCGTATTTCGACACATCGCTAGGCTTAATAAGCACAACTACAGACTTTTTGCTTCCCTTAATTTCAGAGAATTTAGCCTTGTACTCTTCAGCGGTGATCTTCTTCTCTGCCTTTACTTGCTTTAAGCTATCAATAGCCTTATTTACTTCCTTGTTGCGGTCTAGTAGAATCTTACGAATTCCGTCTGGATCGAAGGTGGTTTGCTCAACCTTTGGATCAACACCCTTTTCGGTTGTTCCGAAGTAGTAGTAGATCTTGTTATCCTTACCAAGAAGGATGGTCATTGCCCTCGATGATTTAACCTGATTTTGCTGGTCATCTTTAACTTTCTCCTTCGATGGCATCATAATTTCCATCGTCTGAGGTTTAGCCATAGAAGTTGCCAACATAAAGAAGGTAATGAGAAGGAATCCTAAGTCTACCATAGGCGTAAAGTCAATTCGAGTGGATAACTTTTTGGGTTTCCCTTTCTCATGACCGCCTTTGTCAGTATTTACTTCTGCCATTTTTTATCGGTAGTTTATGGTTAGGATTTTGGCAATTTAGGAGCCTCTTCCATTCCCGTAATTAGCTGGTACCTATTCTCGTTTAACCCTTGAAGTGTACCAAGAACATCTTTAATTTTCTTATATGGGGTATCCTTGTCAGCCTTGATTACAATCTTAATCTGAGGATTCACCTGACGAGCATATCTTACCCACTCCTTAAACTGATTGTTGGTTGAATCGGATGGAATTCCAATCACGTTTTCTGGATGATAACGTTTCTCTGGATTCATATCCAAAACCGAACCTAAATAGTTTACAGGTACACCAAAGGTGTTTGATAGACCGAAGGCTTCTATTTGCTTTGGGGTAAAGGTAAGGCTATAAGCCTTAGCGATTTTATCCAAAAGCTCCCTACGGTACTTTTCGTTGTCAATGCCTAAAACCACCTTGCCGTCTTTACCAACAAGAATGTTCATTACATTAACTTCTGGGACCTTAATCTCCGAGATAGACGTTGGGGTTACTACTTGTACCAGCTCCTTTTGAATAAAGTTTGATGTCAAAATGAAGAAGGTAAGCAGTAGGAATGCCACGTCGCACATCGCGGTCATATCGACCCAGGTACTTTTTCTCGCGACTTTTACTTTTGGCATGTCAATGTACTTTTTAAGTTATTATCCAATAAAATGCAGCTATTAGTGCTTTTCGTTGAATGTTTGTACGATTGAGTAGCCAGCTTCGTCGATATTGTAAGTAATCTTGTCGATTTGAGTTGTAAAGAAGTTGTAGAAAATGATCGCTAGAGCAGCAGTACCGATACCAAATGCGGTATTGATAAGCGCTTCAGAGATACCTGAAGAAAGAGCAACAGAGTCTGGAGCACCAGCATTTGCCAACGCTGCGAACGCACGGATCATACCGATTACGGTACCAAGAAGACCCATAAGAGTTGCAATAGACGAAATAGTTGCTAGAATTACTAGGTTTTGCTCAAGAGTAGGAAGTTCAAGAGAAGTAGCTTCTTCAACATCTTTTTGAAGAGCAACCATCTTTTGCTCCTTAGTCATCACCTTATCAGCTTCTACTACACGGTAAGTTCTAAGAACAGAAGCACAAACGTTAGCAAGAGCACCACGTTGCTTAGCGCAATCAGCGTTTGCAGCATCTAGGTTACCAGCAGCAAGGTTTTGCTTGAAGCTCTTTAGGAAGTTTACAGCAGAACCCTTACCCTTAGCACGAGTGATGGTAAAGAAACGCTCCATAGTGAAGGTTAGCACCATCATCAAAAGGGTCATAAGGATAGGTACGATGAATCCCCCTTTGTAGATAATACCAAAGAAGTCACCTGGGATTGGAGCATTCTCTGGATTTCCGCCTTGGAAGTGGCTAGGATCTCCGAATACGAACTTGAAAAGAAGAATTGCAATTACCAGAAGAAGTGGAATTACAATTGCGGTAAACAAAGAGCCGAAGCCCTTCTTTTGCTCTGAATTTTTCATGGTTGTTATGTAATTGAAATTAATAAAAAAGTGACGTAGGAAGATGTGCTCATACCCTTGCGCATCAGCAGGCACAAGAAAATGACGCAAGAATCTTAAAAGAGGACACAAATATCCATTACATAAGAAGCCAAAGCCTCCTAACTCTTAAGATTTTACAGAATTGACTAAATTCGGAATTGCTTAAAGTGGCAGAAATGCCCATCCTCTATTCCCGATTCGGAAAAAGGATATTTCGTAGCATAGCACCTTATTACGAGGCTAGCCACCGTACCATTAATTTTTTCGACTAATGAAAAGTTGGACGAAATTTCGCGGTAATGATTAAACTCAACCAAGCGAGTTTCAATTTTATTGAAAAGCAAAGGGCTTTGCTCCTCTGGCTCTGGAATATTGTTTACATCCAACATCACATCACCCGCATCTACATTGGGATCGGCAGACAACGTTTCGAGACAAACCACCTGAGTCGCCACTGGCGACTCAGCAGTACTACTGTTTTGCTTTCGCTCAACAAGCAAAAAAACTTGTGTTGCGAACAGTAATATTAGGGCTATATTTCTCAAAACTTTAATCATCTAACCTGTTAAGTAAAACTCTTACGCGATGCCTCGTTTTTAACGTGCTTTACAGGGCTCAAATATATATTAAAATCAAATCGACGATTCTTTACGATATTTTTTTTTTGCACCAACCGTGTTAATTTTTTCACAAAAATGATTATCAACAACTTAGCAGCTCATTTTTAAGACTATTTTATACTACATTATCAAAAAATGCAGCCATCAAATAGCCATTTTTAGAAAACCAGATCGCTCAAAAACATCAAATTTCTCACAAAAGCATATTAATTGATGAAATCATTCTGTAAAAGAACAGCCGCTTGGAGCACTTAAATACAGAACACCTTGAGGCCATGAAAAAAACATAAAACGCCCCAAAATTCGAAAAAATGCAGACTAGAAAAGAACAGAAAGAGTCCCTCGACATTTATCAGATTCGACAAAGTGTGGACTCCCCATATCAATGGTACGCTGGCGATTAATGTGCTGTTAAGCATAAAAATATCTATTGTAAAACATAAAAAAACAGGCGTACAAAAAAGCATTGGTATTTAAAAATGATTTAATATTGCATCGTACAAAACCAGTAGCATTTTGAAGGTAAAAATCAAAAACAAGCTGTATTCCGTAATAGGTTTCCTAGTTTTAATTGGGATATGTAAGATCATTACCGTAAATGCCGCCAAGCTCGAAAAATCGGCTTATGCTACTAAAACAACTCAGCTAGTACTGACGCCAGAGTCTTCTGAGGCAAGTTCAGACATTGATACCGACCGAGTAGAAGACCTTTACTTCGAGCTGTTTATCCAAAACAGCAAAGAAGAAAGTTCAAAATGGAGAGCAGAGGAGCAAGAATATTCTAATGTAAACTATGAGCTGCTTTGGACATGCTTAGCAAAAGAAAACCTTCCGAAACCAAGCAGCGCTTTCGTTTGTAACTATCAAATTCGAGAGCAGCAATCGGCTGTTCCGTCTGTTAACATACACCAAATGGGAATGCTAAGGATTTAATCGCCATCGGCACCACCATCACATCTTACCAACACTTATTTCACACACCTTTTTTATTTAATTACCATGTTGCACATATTTGGCATCATTTCAGCAATGATGGCCTTGTCATTCGGAATAGGAATGGCTGTGGCTTTTGCTATCAAAAAAACAACGGCTGCTATCGATCACATGAATCGAAGAGTAGGAGAAACTGAAGAAATTTTACGCGCAAAGCACATTAAGAGCATTGCAAAAAGGGAACGAAGAAGAATTAAAACGGCCTACGAACAGAAATGTAAGGTAAGCCTTATAAACCATTACTATGGGGATAACTACCAAGATCCTCAAAGTTCCGAATCGGAGCTACTCAACCACTTCTATCCCAAACATCACTAACCAACACCATGGATGCTTTAAATTTAACTTCATTATTTCCTGGTATTGGAACGTTTTTTTCCTCGCCATTCATCATAACCCTAGCCCGCTTTATTTTAATAGGGTTAGGAATAACCGTCATTTACCTTGGCCGAAAAAATGTGCTTGAACCCCTGGTTATGATACCGATGGGACTTGGAATGATAGCCATTAACACAGGCATGCTATACATGCCCAATGGGCAAATCGGCAATCTTTTTCTCGACCCCATGCTTTCTGATACCGATCAGCTGATGAATGTCATGCAAATAGATTTTCTTCAGCCAATCTACACGCTTACATTCAGCAACGGTCTTATTGCCTGCTTCATATTTATGGGCATTGGAGCACTCCTTGATATCGGCTACCTCCTTCAACGCCCTTACACCGCAATGTTTCTAGCTCTTTGCGGAGAGCTTGGCACATTCCTTACCGTCCCAATAGCAAGAGCAATGGGGCTTACCTTAAACGAGAGTGCCTCGATAGCAATGGTTGGTGGAGCCGATGGGCCAATGGTACTATTCACATCCCTATCGCTAGCAAAGCATCTTTTTGTTCCCATAACGGTAGTTGCCTACCTATACCTAGGCCTAACCTACGGAGGTTATCCCTACTTGGTAAAGCTGCTAATACCGCAGCGACTAAGGGCCATAAAAATGAAAAGGGAAACTAAGAAGGCTAAAAACTACAGCGCAACCACCAAACTTTCGTTGGCGGTTGTCCTTTGCCTCATCCTTTGCCTACTCTTCCCTGTTGCAGCTCCTTTATTCTTTTCCCTCTTTATGGGAATTGTAATTAGAGAGTCTGGACTAACGCACTTTCAGGAGTTTATTACCAACACGCTCCTTTACGGCTCTACCTTTCTATTAGGTATGCTGCTAGGAGTACTTTGCGATGCGAAGCTACTTACCGATCCAATCGTATTTAAGCTACTCATACTTGGTATCCTTGCGCTACTTATTTCGGGGATAGGCGGAATCATGGGTGGATACATCATGTACTTTATCAAAAAAGGAAACTTCAACCCTGTGATAGGGATTGCAGCAGTTAGCTGCGTACCAACAACTGCCAAAGTTGCCCAAAAGATCGTTTCTAAGGAAAATCCTTCGTCGATGATACTACCCGAAGCAATCGGGGCCAACATTTCGGGGGTGATTACGACAGCAATCATAGCCGGTCTCTACATCACCTTCTTCCCGCATTTAAAATAGTCACATTTATAAGGAATAAACGAAACTCCCGGTCGAATATAGCAGCGCTGCTACGCTTCGATCGGGTTATTTTTTTAATTATACGCCATACTATTCGTTTCTGTTGAACATTTTCCCTCCAACTGCTGTTAAAGAGCCGAGTCTAAAAAGCCAGCTTGTTTGCAGACAAGCAGAAATCTTACGCTCCTGCACTGTTATCTGGTTAACATTAAAACTTGTTAAACTTTTAACAGCAGAAGTACAAAAAGAGCTCGTAGAGCTTTTAAGTGAAAAAAATTATTCATCTTTAGACTCAATAATAAAGTATATATAAGCCCGTCCAGATTTTATTGAAACAAATTAAACTCTATCAATAGATGGAACAGGCTGTCGTACATACACCTCACGACTACCTTCCGGTGGTCATTCAAGCGGTTGTTGCGCTTGGATTCGTTTTAACAACTCTTTTTGTAACCCACTACTTAGGGCCTCGCCGAAAAACCGAACGCAAGCTCAACAACTTTGAGTGCGGTATCGATCAGGTTGGCAACGCCCGCAACCGCTACTCGGTTAAGTACTTCTTGGTGGCAATACTATTCGTGCTATTCGATGTAGAAGTGATCTTTATGTACCCTTGGGCCGTTAACTTCAGGGAGCTAGGTGCCTACGGACTATGGGAGATGGTCACCTTCATCATCATTTTCCTAGCCGGCTTTTACTACGTGCTGCTCCGTGGAGCCTTCAGCTGGGATAAGGATGCCAATCCCGATCAACCTGCAACAATTAAAGAATAAAATACCATGTCAGAGAAAGACAACAAGTCGCCGCTTTATACCCTCGACACCAGCGAGGATATAACTGGTAGAGGCTTTATGACCACCCGACTAGATCAGCTGGTTGGGCTAGCTCGTAAAAATTCGCTTTGGCCTCTTCCCTTTGCCACCTCGTGCTGCGGCATCGAATTTATGTCGACGATGGCGGCACATTACGACCTTGCCCGCTTTGGGATGGAGCGCCTGAGCTTTTCGCCGCGCCAAAGCGACATGCTAATGGTAATGGGAACCATCGCCAAAAAGATGGGCCCAGTGCTACAAGAGGTATACTCGCAGATGGCCGAACCCAGATGGGTCCTAGCCGTTGGCGCCTGCGCCTCTAGCGGTGGAATATTTGACACCTACAGCGTGCTTCAGGGGATAGATAAGGTTATTCCGGTAGACGTTTACGTGCCCGGATGCCCTCCTCGCCCAGAGCAAATTATCGATGGGGTGATGAAAATACAGGAGCTGGCGCACAAGCACGAGCCTCTTCGCCGCCGAAATCTTCCCGAATACCAAGAGCTGCTGGCTAAATACGGAATAGAATAATGTACACAGTAGATAAAAACCTTCTGAATACGGTTAACGACAACCTTACAAAGGCGTTTGGGGAAGCAGCCATCTCGATGGAAATTGTAGGCGACATGCCCCAGCTTGTTATTGCCAAAAGTAAAATTGCCGATGTCTTATCCTTCCTAAAAGATAGAGAAGGATTTTGCTTTTTAACCGACCTGTGCGGCGTGCACTACCCCAACCAGGAGCAGTCGTTTGCCGTTGTATACCATCTGCACAACTTCGCAAAAAACCTGCGCATCCGCCTTAAGGTGTTTGCCAGCGATGCCGATATCGAAGTTCCATCGGCTACCTCCGTGTTTAGCGCCGCCAACTGGATGGAGCGCGAAACCTTCGACTTTTACGGCATCCGATTCGTGGGCCATCCCAACCTTACCCGGATACTAAATATGGAGGATATGGACTACCACCCCATGCGCAAGGAGTACCCGCTAGAGGACGACACCCGCACCGATAAGGATGACGCCATGTTTGGCCGCTAGCCATCAACCACTAAGAAAGGAGCAAAGATGAAACAAGATACACACAGCAACCCGCTGCTGGACGACAAGGTGCAGGCCGAACAGCACGACTTCAATACGCTGAACCTAGGCCCCACCCACCCCGCCACGCACGGCATCTTCCAAAACGTGCTTACCATGGATGGCGAGTACATTGTGGACGCTAAGCAAACCGTTGGCTACATCCATCGTGCCTTCGAAAAGATTGCCGAGCGACGTACCTTCTACCAGATAACCCCGCTCACCGACCGCCTCAACTACTGCTCGGCCCCCATCAACAACATGGGCTGGCACATGACCGTTGAGAAGCTGCTGGGCATTGAGCTTCCTAAAAGAATAGAGTACCTCCGCGTCATCATCATGGAGATATCGCGCATTGCCGACCACCTGGTGTGCAACTCGGTTATCGGCGTAGATACCGGCGCCCTTACCCCCTTTACCTACATCTACCAAGCTCGCGAGTGGGCCTACGAGGTGTTTGAGGAGATTGGCGGCGCCCGTATGACCACCCACCTCGGCCGTATTGGCGGATTTGAGCGCAACTTTAGCGACCGCGCTTGGGCAAAGATCAGCTTCTTTATGGAAAACTTTCCGCCCATGCTCAAAGAGTTCGAAAAGCTGCTGATGCGCAACCGCATCTTTATGGATAGAACCATTGGCACTGGCGCCATAACCGCCGAACGCGCCATCAGCTACGGCTTCACGGGACCAAACCTACGAGCCACAGGCGTTGACTACGACGTCCGCGTGATGAATCCCTACTCCTCGTACCAAGATTTCGACTTCGTGGTACCGGTAGGACAGTCGGGAGACACCTACGACCGCTTTATGGTGCGCGAGGAGGAGATGTGGCAAAGCCTAAGCATCATTCGGCAGGCCATCGATAAGCTCAACGCCATGAGCGACAAGGAAACCTTCCGCGTGGATGTACCCCAGTTTGTGA
Source organism: Alistipes sp. ZOR0009 (assembly GCF_000798815.1). Classification (NCBI taxonomy): domain Bacteria; kingdom Pseudomonadati; phylum Bacteroidota; class Bacteroidia; order Bacteroidales; family Rikenellaceae; genus Alistipes; species Alistipes sp. ZOR0009. Next base: position 19,238 of record NZ_JTLD01000010.1, read on the forward strand.
TGCCTCCCAAAGAGAAGGTGTACAACAACATGGAGGCGCTGATTTACCACTTTAAAAACGTGATGGGCGAAATACAGGTACCCACCACCGAAATCTACCATTCGGTAGAGGGTGGCAACGGCGAGCTGGGCTTCTACCTCATCGCCGACGGTACGCGCACCCCCTACCGGCTACACTTCCGCCGCCCCTGCTTCATCTACTACCAGGCATACCCTGAGATGGTTAAGGGAGGATTGCTATCGGATGCCATCATTACGATGAGCAGCATGAACGTAATTGCCGGCGAGCTGGACGCCTAGCCCTCGAGGCGCCGCTCCAGCCAACCCAAGCCGTTAGGCCTGCCAAGCAAGCTCCCTACGCAGATTCCTTGCTCGGCCACCGCCAAAGGCAACCCCCAAGCAATGCACCCCAAGGCCTCTGCAACGAGCCTCGGCCGCAAAACAAGAGGAGCCAGCGCTCGCGAAACCAACGTTAAAGCAAATGCCCCGCATGCTAAAATGAAAACGATGGACGCTAAAACAGATAAGATGCCCGCTAAGGCAGGCGCAATGGCTTCGAAAGCAAAACCGGAGCGCCCCAAAGCCAGCGCGATTCCTTCTGAAACGACCGCGATGGCCGCTAAACCAAAAATGGTGGACGCTAAAGTAAGCGGGATCATAGCTAAAGCTAATACGGTGGACGCTAAAGCTAATGGGGTCACAACAAAAGCTAATGGGGCGAGTGCTAAAGCTAATGGGATTGCCACTAAAACAAATGGGGTGGCTGCTAAAGCGAATGGGATCGGAACGAAAGCTAATGCGGTGGGTGCTAAAACGAATGGGATGCCCGCTAAAACGAATGCGGTGAATGCCAAAGTAAACGGGATGAGCGCCAAAACAAGCGCGGTGGGCGCTAGCGCAGGCATAGCCAAGGCTAAAGCCGGAGCGGTATCCCCCAGCCCAAAAGCGGAGCGCCCTGCACCTGGCGTAGCAGCACGGCGCAGCGGAGCAATCAGCCGCAGCAGCAGCGCGCCGCCATCGGTTGGCAGGTAGAGCAGGCATCGTAAGCCGGAAGTATAGAACGAAATAAAGATAAAACAGACAAAAATGAGCGATATACAACAACCAAGGTTCTCGGCAGAGTCGTTGGAGCTGGTCGAGAAAATCAAAAAGCGCTACCCCGAGGGCAAGCAGCGCTCGGCGCTTCTGCCCGTGCTGCATATAGCCCAAGCCGAGTTTGGGGGCTGGCTCAGCGCCGAGGTAATGGACTACGTAGCCTCTCTGCTCGACCTTAAGCCAATAGAGGTGTATGAGGTAGCCACCTTTTACACCATGTACAACCTCGAACCGGTGGGCAACTGCGTCATCGAGGTGTGCCAAACGGGTCCCTGCCAGCTCAAAGGAGCCGGGGAGATCATCCGACACTTCGAAAGCAAGCTCGGAATAAAAGTGGGCGAAACCACCCCCGACGGGAAGTTTACCCTACGCGGCGTGGAGTGCCTTGCCGCCTGCGGGACGGCCCCCGTTATGAAAGTGGGCTGGACCTACCACGAAAACTTATCGACCGAAAAGGTTGACGAGTTCCTCGCCGAGCAGCTGCAATCGGGCCAATCATCGCATGTTAATCCATATCAATAAAGGGAACATGGTAAAAATACTAACGGAGCATATCAGCAACCCCAACCTCCACCAGATAGACGAGTACATGCGCCTTGGCGGATACCGCTCGGTGGAGAAGGCGATTACCACCATGTCGCCCGACGAAGTGGTGGAGGAGGTTAAGAAATCGGGCTTACGCGGACGTGGCGGCGCCGGATTCCCCACAGGAATGAAGTGGAGCTTCATCGACAAGAAGTCGGGCAACCCACGCTACCTGGTTTGCAATGCCGACGAGGGCGAACCCGGAACCTTTAAGGACCGCTACCTGATGCAGCGGAACCCCCACGCGCTAATCGAGGGGATGATCGCATCGAGCTACGCGCTTGGCGCCAACACCGCCTACATCTACATCAGAGGAGAGCTCTACTACGTAATTCGAATCTTGGAGAAAGCCATAGAGGAGGCCTACGCCAAAGGCTTCTTGGGCAAGAATATAATGGGAAGGGGCTACGACCTCGACCTGTACTGCCAACCCGGAGGCGGTGCCTACATCTGCGGAGAAGAAACGGCGCTTATCGAAAGCCTTGAGGGCAAGCGCGGAAACCCGCGCCTTAAGCCGCCATTCCCTGCGGTATCGGGCCTGTACAGCTGCCCCACCGTTGTAAACAACGTGGAGACGCTGGCTTCGGTACCTTGGATTGTCAACCACGGCGGCGACGAGTACGCCAAGATAGGGGTGGGTCGCAGCACCGGAACTAAGCTGATTTCGGCCAGCGGGCACATCAACAACCCCGGCGTTTACGAAATAGCCCTAGGATTGCCGGTCGAGGAGTTCATCTACTCCGACCAGTACTGCGGTGGCGTACTCCCTGGTCACGATATCAAGGCCGTCATTCCAGGCGGCTCGTCGGTGCCCATCCTCCCCAAGGAGCTCATGCTGAAAACGGCCAGCGGCGAACCCCGCCTGATGTCCTACGAATCGTTGGCCGAGGGAGGCTTCGAAACGGGGACGATGCTCGGATCGGGCGGCTTCATTGTAATGGACGAAACCTCGTGCATCGTGCGCAACACGCTCAACTTTGCCAGGTTCTACCACCACGAATCGTGCGGGCAATGCAGCCCATGCCGCGAGGGTACCAGCTGGCTCGAAAAAATACTGCACCGCCTCGAGTACGGAGGGGGAACAATGAAGGATATCGACCTGCTCGTTAGCGTGGCTAAGAATATAGAAGGAAAGACTATATGCCCGCTTGGCGATGCCGCCGCGTGGCCCGTAGCCAGCGCCATCCGCCACTTTAGGCACGAGTTTGAGGAGCACGTCCGTAACAACGGATGCACATTCCATAACCACTAGAAGGTAGACGAAGATGATAAAGCTAACCATAGACAACATCGAGGTAGAGGTGGAGCCAGGAACAACCATCCTGAACGCTGCCCGCAAGATTGGGGGGAAGGTAGTACCTCCTGCGATGTGCTACAACTCAAAAATAAGCTGTACCGGAGGCAAATGCCGCGTGTGCCTCGTAAAGGTAACCAAGGGCAGCGCCGCCGATCCGCGCCCCATGCCAAAGCTGGTAGCCTCGTGCTCCACCGCGGCGCAAGACGGGATGGTGGTGGAGAACATCACCTCGCCCGAGGTGGTGGAAGCCCGTAAAGGGATCGTGGAATTTCTGCTGCTAAACCACCCGCTCGACTGTCCGATATGCGACCAAGCCGGCGAGTGCGACCTGCAGGATTTGGCGATGGGCTACGGATCGGCCGAGACTCGTACCGAGGAGACCCGCAACACCCACCACGAAACCGACCTCGGCCCCTACATCAAGCTTAACAAGAACCGCTGCATCCTGTGCTACCGCTGCGTACATTTGGCCAACCAAATTACCGATCAGCGCAGCCATGGCGTGCTCTTCCGCGGCGACCATGCAGAAATATCGACCTACGTAAACATGGCGCTGGATAACGAATTTATTGGGAACATCATCGATGTGTGCCCGGTAGGTGCGCTTACCGACAAAACCTTCCGCTTTAAAAGCCGCGTGTGGTTTACCAAGCCATACGACGCACACCGCGCCTGCCCTACCTGCTCGGGAAAGGTAGTGCTGTGGATGAAAGGCCAGGAGGTGCTTCGCGTCAGCGCTCCGAAGGATCAGTTCGGCGAAACGGAGCACTTCATCTGCAACGAATGCCGATTCGAAAAGAAGGATGTGGCCGACTGGACCATAGAAGGACCTCGAAACGTAGAGCGCTCTTCCGTAATATCCACAAACCTGTACGTAAACATCGACAAACTGAAAAAATAGAGCTGCGATGGAACTATACGAACTCATATTTAAGGCAGCCCTGGTGGTGATTATCTTCCTGATATCGCTCGTTGTTGCCATGTACGCTACCTACGGCGAGCGCAAGGTGGCTGCCGTAATGCAAGACCGCCGCGGACCAAACCGCGCTGGCCCGTTTGGCCTGCTACAGCCCGTTGCCGATGGGGTAAAGATGTTTATGAAGGAGGAGATCATCCCCCTTATGGCCAACAAGTGGCTCTTTATCCTTGGCCCTGGTATTGCCATGTTTACCGCGTGTATGACCAGCGCCGTAATTCCATGGGGAGGCAACCTCGAGATTATGGGAAGAACCTACACCCTGCAGGTTGCCGACCTCAACATCGGGATCCTATACATCTTTGCCATGGTCTCCATTGGGGTTTACGGTATTATGATTGGAGGATGGGCGTCGAACAACAAGTTCTCGCTGCTGGGCTCTATCCGCGCCGCGTCGCAGATGATTAGCTACGAGCTGGCCATGGGGCTAGCCATCGTTGCCGTCATCATGCTCAACGACTCGCTCAGCCTAACCGATATTGTCAACCACCAAAAAAACTTCCACTGGAACGTATTCTACCAGCCGTTGGGCTTCATCATCTTTATGACTACCGCCCTTGCGGAGTGTAACCGCGCGCCCTTCGACCTGCCCGAGTGCGAATCGGAACTCATCGGCGGCTACCATACCGAGTACAGCTCCATGAAGTTGGGCTTCTACCTATTTGCGGAGTACATCAACATGTTTGTAAGCTCTGCGGTAATAGCCACCCTCTACTTTGGAGGCTACGATATCCCCTTCGCCGAGAGCTTGGGCCTATCGGGCAACCTGCTAACCCTGCTGGGAACGGCCTTCCTGTTTGCCAAAATACTATTCTTCATATTCTTTTTTATGTGGATTAGATGGACGCTCCCCCGCTTCCGCTACGACCAGCTCCTGAGCTTGGGCTGGAAGGTGCTGGTTCCGCTGGCAGTCCTCAACATGCTAATAACAGGGTTGGTTATCACCTACTTTTAATTCAGGAGATCTACTATGGAGAAATTGACAAATAGGAGCAAGCAGGTATCCAACAAAAAAATGACCTTCGCCGAAAAGATATACCTCCCTGCCATCATCAAAGGGTTGGGAATAACCTTCGGGCACATCTTTAAGAAAAAGGCCACCATCTGCTACCCCGAACAGGAGAGAGAGTTTAGCCCTGTTTACCGAGGGATGCACGTGCTTAAGCTCGATGACCAAGGCCGCGAACGCTGCACCGCCTGCGGGCTATGCGCATTGGCCTGCCCCGCCGAGGCTATTACCATGACCGCGGCAGAGCGCAAACCGGGCGAAGAAAAGCAGTACCGAGAAGAAAAGTATGCGGCCGTTTACGAAATCAACATGCTGCGATGCATCTACTGCGGCCTATGCGAAGACGCCTGCCCCAAGGAGGCCATCTTCCTTACCGACCGCATCGTTCCCTCCGAATACAAGCGCAAGTCGTTTGTGTACGGCAAAGACATTCTTGTCGAAAAGCCCGATCAGCGCGTCGACGTGTCGAAGCGCCAAACCGAGGCGGTACGAAAGTTTAAGATGGATAAACGATTTAAGCATAACCAGTGAGAGATAAGCGGTGCCGAATGAGGTATGGAACCGGCGAAATTCAAAATCGCAGCACGCATACCACCGTACGCACGCCTCATATAAAAAACTTAAACGCATGAACTATATATTTTACATCTTAGCCGCCATTGCAGTGCTATCGGGAGTGGGAGTCGTTGTGGCCAAAAACCCGATAAACAGCGTGCTGATGCTGATAGTTACCTTTCTAACAATCGCAGGCCAGTACATTCTGCTCAACGCGCAGTTCTTGGCGGTGGTACACATCATCGTATACATGGGAGCCATAATGGTGCTATTCGTCTTTGTCATCATGCTGCTAAACCTCAATAAGAGCAAGGAGCACTTCCACAAGCTAATGATAAAAGTAGCCGCAACGCTCTCGGCGGGCATGCTCTTTTTGGTGATGCTTGCCGCCGCATCCAAGGTGATGCTTACGGCACCAGCCGCTCCGCTTTCTGGAGACATGGGGCTAGTTCGCAACCTTGGCCTGGTGCTATTCCGCGACTACCTATTCCCATTCGAAACCGCCTCCGTACTATTCCTTTCGGCAATGGTTGGTGCAGTCGTACTGGGTAAACGTGAACCTAAACAGGCTTAATAATGGATAAGATAACAAGCGCAATACAGCTAATACCAATAGGGCATTACATCATCTTAAGCCTTGCCCTTTTCTGCATTGGGGTTATGGGCGTTCTATTCCGTAAGAATGCCATCGTCATTCTTATGAGCATAGAGCTTATGCTCAACTCCATCAACCTGCTGCTTGCGGCATTTTCGGCCTACCATGCCGACCCAAGCGGACAGATATTCGTATTCTTCATTATGGTGGTGGCAGCAGCCGAAGTGGCCGTGGGGCTATCGATACTTGTAACGATGAGCCGCAACAACAACTCGGTAGACATTGATCTGCTTAAACGCCTAAAAGGTTAAACTAAAAATCGGAACAGAAGCTATGGCACAAAGTATTGCTTGGATTATTCCCGTCCTCCCGCTGCTTGGATTTTTAGGCATATACCTATTCAGGTTTAAGCTATCATCCAAAGTGGCTGGTTCCATTGCCTCGGCAATGGTGCTCATCCCCTTCCTCATCAGCCTTGGGCTATTCTTTAGCGTTGATGGAAAGGTAACCGTCCACCTGTTCGACTGGATTAAAGCTGGCTCAATCAGCGTTCCTTTCGACTTCTTTATCGACCCGCTATCGATCGCCATGATGCTCATTGTAACGGGCGTTGGATTCCTGATCCACGTCTACTCCATTGGCTACATGGGCCACGACGAGAATGCGAATACCTTCTTCTCATACCTCAACCTGTTCATCTTCTTTATGCTGATGCTGGTTATGGGTGCCAACTACGTAATTCTATTCATTGGCTGGGAAGGCGTAGGCCTCTGCTCGTACCTGCTTATCGGATTCTGGCATAAAAACACCGAGTACAACAACGCTGCCCGCAAGGCATTTGTGATGAACCGCATTGGAGACCTCGGTTTTCTGCTAGGCATCATACTGCTATTTTTCACCTTTGGCACCGCAACCTTCACCGAGGTGTTTGCCAACGCCAGCACACTGGGAGCAGGAAGCACCACCATTACCCTTATCACCATCCTTCTTCTGATTGGTGCCATGGGTAAAAGTGCGCAAATTCCGCTCTTCACCTGGCTACCCGATGCAATGGCTGGTCCCACCCCGGTTTCGGCGCTCATCCATGCCGCAACCATGGTAACAGCCGGTATCTACCTCATTGCGCGCAGCAGCATCCTCTACTCGCTAGCCCCAATAACCATGGATATTGTAATGATTGTCGGTTTAACCACCGCCGTTATTGCAGCAACCATCGGCATCTTCCAAAACGACATCAAGAAGGTGCTGGCCTACTCCACCGTTAGCCAGCTGGGATATATGTTCTTTGCCTTAGGATTGGGTGCCTTCTCGGCAGCCATGTTCCATGTAACCACCCACGCCTTCTTTAAGGCGCTGCTATTCCTTGGTGCTGGTAGCGTAATCCATGCGCTGGGTGGCGAGCAGGATATTCGCAAAATGGGTGGCTTAAGGAAAGGTATCCCTGCCACCTACATCACCTTCCTTATTGGTACGTTGGCCATCTCCGGAATTCCGCCTTTGGCCGGATTCTTCTCCAAAGATGCCATACTTGCGGCCGCATTCGAGCACAGCCCGCTCCTTTGGGGGTTAGGCGTTGCCACGGCTTTTGTAACCTGCTTCTACATGTTCCGCCTGCTGTTCCTTACCTTCTTTGGAGAGTTTAGAGGAACCGCTGAGCAGAAGCACCACCTGCACGAGTCGCCCAAGGTGATGACCGTTCCGCTAATGGTGCTTGCAGCCCTATCGGTGGCTGGCGGATTTTTGGATATACCCGCCATATTCGGTGGTAGCGAAAAATTTACCAGCTACCTTAAACCGTCGCTAGGAGGACAAAACTTCGAACCAGCAGCGGTTGAGCACACCACCGAGCTGCTCACCATGTTTCTTCCGGTGCTGATACTGGCTGCCATCATCCTTATTGCCTACAAGGTTTACGTTGGCAAAAAAGAGATTCCTGCCGACGATACCACACCTCGAAGAGGCATTGCCAAGCTAATGTACCACAAGTACTACTTCGACGAGGTGTACAGCTACCTGTTCGTAAAACCTTACAATTGGCTTTCCGAAACAGCCCTTGCATGGTTCGATGGCAACGTAATAGACGGCATTGTCAACGGAGTTGGGGCAATGATGGTACGCTGCGGTGCGCTGGTGCGTAGGGTGCAGAGCGGAAGCGTAAGCCTCTACCTCTACCTGATGGTGGCTGGCATTATCGCCATCTTCCTCTTTTTGTTGGTAGGCTAACCTGATGTAAAATTTATTTAAAAAAGATATATGCTAACAGTACTACTCATACTTCTTCCTTTTGTTGCTGGGGCGGTAGCCTTAGGCTTAAAGGACGAAATGAAGGTAAAAAGAGCATCGCTGGCCATGTCGGTAGCCATACTGGCAGTAACGGCCGCAACGCTGGCCCTCTACTACGGCACCCCGATGCTTAGCATCAACAAGGTATGGATTGCGGCCATCAACGCCCACCTACACTTGGGGATGGATGGCATCAGCGCTACAATGGTGCTGCTTACCACCGGGCTTATGCCCTTTATCCTCTCGGCCAAAGATGGCGAGCTGAAGCGGGCAAACGTATTCTACGCGCTGCTCTTCTTTGCACAGGGAGCCATACTGGGGGTATTCACCGCCCTAGACAGCTTCCTCTTCTACATCTTCTGGGAGCTATCGCTCATTCCCGTTTACTTCCTGGTGCTGCTATGGGGCGGCGAGGGCAGCCGCAAGGTAACCCTCAAGTTCTTTATCTACACCGCAGCAGGAAGCTTGCTAATGCTGGTTGCCAACATCTACATATTCCTCTACTCATCGAGCCACTCGTTCGACCTAGCAGGAATGTACAACCAGCACCTGCCGCTAGCCGACCAAAGCTGGCTATTCTGGATGATCTTTGTGGCCTTCGCCATAAAGGCCCCCGTATTTCCGCTGCACACCTGGATGCCCGCCACCTACACCAAGGCCCCCATGAAGGCCACCATGCTGCTATCGGCCATCATGTCTAAGATGGGAATTTACGGTATGATGCGCTGGCTGCTGCCCCTTGTTCCGCAGGGAGCCGCACAGTGGGGTAGCACGGTAATGGTGCTCGCCATTATAGGCGTTGTGTACGCCTCCATCATCACCCTTAAGCAAAAGGATCTGAAAACCTTTTCGGCCTACACCTCCATGGCCCACATCGCCATGATTGTGGCCGGACTATTTGCCTTTAACCTGGTTGGCATGCAGGGCGTAATGTTTCAGATGGTTGCCCACGGGATAAACGTGGTGGGGCTGCTGTACATCATCAACATCATGGAAACGGAGGGAGGAAGCCGCCTTACCAGCGACTTTGGAGGTATCCGAAGCGCAGCGCCTCGCCTATCCTCGCTCTTCATGATTGTCACCTTTGGGGTGGTAGCGCTTCCGCTAACCAACGGCTTTGTAGGCGAGTTTTTGCTGATATCCGGAATCTTTAAGTACAGCATCTGGATGGCTGCCATTGGTGGGCTATCCATCATTATGGGGGCAATCTACATGCTATACCTGTTCCAAAAAACCATGCTTGGCGCCGCTGGGCCGCTTTCGGCAAAGGTGGTAGATATTAAGGGATGCTCGATGGTGGCGCTATCGGCCATCGCCCTCCTTATTGTGGTAATGGGCGTGATGCCCCAGCCAGCGCTCGATGCCACCGCATCGGCAGTAGGCGGCATCCTATCCTTCCTTAACATCTAACCCAAAACCAAACAAAATGGAACCACTAATTTCCCTTACCATATTCGGCATAGCGCTTATCTATACCGAAGTTGCGAAAAATAAAAAGAGGCTGCAGGCACCAATTGCCCTCGTAGGCCTGCTGGTAACGCTTGGCCTCACCGCCATGAGCTGGGGCCACCCCACCACCTACTTCAACCAGCTTTGCGTGGTGCACGATTTTGCCACCGCGTTTAACCTGGCCATGCTGGGCAGCATGGTGCTCATTTTAGGCGTAGGCTGCTACTACTACAACGACGTAGAGGAGCATGTGGGCGAAATTTACGGGCTGATGCTCTTCGCGATATTCGGAGGATACCTCATTACAGGCTACTCGAGCCTCATCATGCTGTACCTCGGCATCGAAACGCTCTCCATACCGCTGTACGTGCTGGCCGGTAGCCGCAAGCTGTCGTACCGATCCAACGAGGCATCGTTTAAGTACTTTGTTATGGGTGGATTTGCCTCGGCGCTGCTGCTGCTGGGCGTTGCCCTCGTGTACGGAGCTGCAGGCTCCTTCAGCCTAGAGGCCATCAACGCCTACCTGCTTACGAGCGCCTCCATCCCCTCCATCCTACCAATGGGGGTGGTGCTAATCCTCATTGGATTCCTATTTAAGGTGGCCGCCATGCCGTTCCACTTCTGGGCGCCCGACGTATACGACGGCTCGCCAACGCTGGTAACCGCCTTTATGGCAACCGTAGTTAAGATGGCCGTGTTTGCCGCCTTCTACCTGCTGTTCGATAGGGCGCTTATCATGATGGCTGGCCTATGGCAGCCCATCATCTGGGGAGCAGCGCTGCTAACGCTCGTTGGCAGCAACGTAATTGCTCTAAACCAAAGCAGCGTAAAGCGCCTATTGGCCTACGCCAGCATATCGAGCTCCGGATTTTTGCTGCTGCCCATACTGGCCGGCAACGGACTTTCGGCCTCGGCCCTACTCTACTACCTGGTAACCTACGCCCTAGCGGCCATTCCCGCGTTTGCCGTGCTTACGGCCATCCGCAAAACCAGCAACGGCGACGACTCGCTCGACGCCTTTAACGGGCTGGTAAGGCGCAGCCCGCTGGTGGCCTTTACCTTTGCCGTAGCGCTACTCTCGCTGGCAGGAATCCCCATCACCGGCGGCTTCTTCGGCAAGTACTTCATCTTCCTAACCGCCATCAACAGCGGGTTTGTATGGATTACCGTTGCCGCCGTTGCGGCAGCGCTGCTGGGCATCTACTACTTCTTCCGCGTACTGAACCGCGTATTTTTGAGGGAAGGCGATGCCGCTCCCATCGTGGTTAGCGGCAGCATGAAGCTGGTGCTGGTGGCCTCGGCCATCCTAACCATCGTGCTTGGGCTAGCACCTGGACTTATTGTAGGACTCATTTGATAGCCGCACGCTACGACCATACACCCAATCGGGCGGGAGCTAATCCCGCCCGATTTTGTATTTATAACGGAAAGCGTCGACCAAGCTGGTGGCTATGGCGCATCTTCGAGCGGGGTCGTCGATGCTTTTAGTATCCCCATCGACCAAAAAAGTATCGGCATCGACCAAATTTGCATACCCATCGACCCTTTTTGCATCGGCAACCATTCAAAAAAAACGGGAATCCGGCAGCATGCTGAGTTGGAAGTGTAAAATCGCTCCGCTTAACAAATTTCCATGTAGCAGTCGGGCGTTTTATTGTTATCTATTCATTTGCAAGGTTTACGACTCCTTTACCCTTTGAAAAATGAAATAAAACTAAGAAAATACAAAAATTCACTTTCTATTGGCCAACCTTAACAAAGCCAGCAGTTCCTGCTCGCTATACGATGTCTTAAAGGGGTTGATGTTGAAAGGTACGTCGGGCTCGGGCTCCTTGAGGAACGCCATATTTTTGCCCTGAAAGGTTACATAGCCTCCTTCTCTTACAGAAATCCTAAACTTAACCTTGCTGTTGGGGAGGGCAAACTCGGCTGGATAAACGTACATGGGGTTGGCAGATCCGCTCTTATCGCCAAGAATCTTTCCCACCTTGGCAAATCGAAATTGCCATGCGGCATCCGATCCTGATGAGCCGCAGCAACTGCTTAGCAGCATGTACACCTTGCCGCTGTAGCCGTTGGTCACGGCTGGTATTCTTGTGGTGCTGCTATCGATGTGCACTGCTCCTACCTTTAATTGTCGGTACTCTTTTACAGCGTCAGAAAGTTCCTTTGAGGGATGCTTGCCATTTCCCGTCTTCAGAAACTTAGTGGTTAAATCGCAAAGAGCTTTGTAGGTTGTAGGTGTAACGTTGATGCGGGAGTAAAAAGAGTACGTATATGCCCTGTGGCTAAGCTTATCAACCAAGTATCTGCCCCAAATGCTGCTGCCACCTTCGTTCCTAGAGTTGTCTATAAAGAGATGCTTGGCATTTCTCTTCTCAATTTGGATGAAGATACTGTCTATTTTCCCCTTAAAGGTGTCGTAATTTTGGGGACTACAGGTGTTGAAGTAGACTATTGCAATGCCTGATTTAGGGTAGATATCGCAACCGACCTCCTCCTTTTTGTTATTTAAGGGGATGTTACGGCACTGGCGGAAGAGATTATCTTGCTCGTTGGGGCCGTATTTATACCCTTTGATGGTAAAGGTTGTATCGGCATGGGAAAGCCTAGCCCTTATGACGTAGGGAGGCAGTATACCAAGGCGTACCAGCAGGATAGGAAAGAACCGCTCAACATTACCCCTACTCACAACATCTGGATCGGCATTAAGCATATGGTTCATCATACTGATAAGCTTATTGGTTGGATAGCCATTTATGCTGGTTACAGTATTTGTTGCGGGGAGTACGGTATTGTTTATGCTCAGCGTATGGTTGCTGTTAACCCTTACTATTGGAGGAAGAAGAAGCGTGTCACTTTCTCTGGTAATTAAGTAGGATGTTTCAATTGCGGAGTGCCCATCGAGCAGCCCGTTAAGTTTGCCCAACTCGTTGAGAAAATTCTCCTTCGATAGCCCCTTGTCGATCTTTTGAAGCAAAGCTGTTTTAATGGAGTCCACCTGCTTGGGCGTGGCCCGGCAGTAAGGGTTGGGGTGGGTTGCTAGGAAGCGCTTAAAGAAGTAGGTCACGTCTTCCTTCATTTGTACCTTAGTGATTGGATGCTGCTTTGGATGGCATCCAGCAACTATACACGCTAAAAAAATAGTAACAAAATAATTGCACCTAATACAATTGGTTCTCATAATCTTTATCATTATAAATTTATCCATTTCCCCCCGCTTGCCGCAGCCTACATCAGCGCACGAGGCTGGGCGAAGTCTAAGACTTCGACCTTGCTAAGTGTCAGCCACCAGCGCGCCATCCAAAAGTAGCAAAAAAGCAAAGCGCAGCTGTTAGGCGCTGCGCTTTTATGTGGCGGTGCAAGCTTACCGTTTAAATGCAGGCAAAATCTGCTACCATAGCCCCACGGCGGCACAGCCGACCGCCGAACGTGCGGCGATGGTCGGTTTGACTAAACGAAGCACCTTGCCATTCAGTTGGCAAGTGAATGCTAAAACCTTTCGAGTTGGAGATTCAATTGGCGAGTGAAAAGCAAAACGCTGCCGCATGGTGGCTGCGCAGCTCCGTGCTTTGAAGCGTATCTGCCGCGTCTATTGCGAGGAAAAAGCGGGTAGCCTAATCGAACAGCTCGTGCACCACGGCTAGCGACTTTATTTCGATGGTGCCGCCAAAGTGGTGGGAGTAGAATTCGAGCATTTTACCAATAAACTCGCGCCGCTCGTCGCGGCTCATTTTTATACGGCTTAGCTCCAGGAGGCTCGAGTAGTAGAGCTGCTCGAAGCAGCGCGAAAGGTGGCGCTTCATGTAAAAGGGGTGCTTGGGCTCGATGGGGGTAAAATGGCCCGTCTTGAGATCGAAGAACGAGGGGGTTCCCTCCACCAAAAGCGTGGGCTGAAGCCCAAGGTACTTGGTTAGCTGCACCATGAGGTAGAGGTGAAAGTTGTACACCCCCTCCTCCATCACATCCAAGGCCAAGAAGGCCTGCTCGAGGTAGGCAAACAGCTCGCGGTTGGGATGCTCCTCGCGCAAAATTTTATACAGCAGCTCGCTAATAAAAAAGGCCAGCGAGCTTTTTATGGGGTTAAACGGGATGCTTTGGTAGGGGTAGGATAGCCGAAACTCCTTCACCTTCTGGATTTCGGCCTTGTTGTTTTGGTAAACGTTCATGTCTAAAAGAAAGAGGGGCTGCAATATGGCCGACTTGCCCCTGCTCTTCTCCTTGCGCACCCCGTTTATGAGGTACGACTTTCGCCCAAACTCGTTGGTATAAATATGGCAGATGAGGCTAGTCTCCTTAAACGGAAAGGTATTTAGTATGATGCCCTTGACTTTGTGCTCCATCTGCCAGTTCGATTAAAGGGTTGCTAGGAAATCTACCAGCTTGGCAACCGCGCGTCCTCGGTGGCTGATGGCGTTCTTGGCATCGAGCGGCATTTGGGCAAAACTCTCGGCAAAACCCTCGGGACGAAATATGGGGTCGTAGCCAAAACCTTTCTCCCCGTGGCGTTCGGTAAGGATGTCTCCATCTACGCGACCCTCGAAAAGATACTCCTTGCCTTCGATGATAAGCGCAATAACGGTACGGAAGCAGGCCTTACGGTTAGCTGTAGCGCCCAGGTTGGCCAGCACCTTGTCGATATTATCCTCCGAATTTTTCTGCTCGCCAGCGTAACGCGCCGAGTAAACACCGGGCTCGTTGTTAAGCGCCGCAATCTCCAGCCCGGTATCGTCGGCAAAGCAGCTATGACCGTACTTTTCGTAGATATAGCGGGCCTTCTGCAGGGCGTTCCCCTCTAGGGTTGGATAGTCTTCGGGAATCTCCTCGTTGATGTTAACCTGCGATAGCGTTAAGAGCTGAATGGCCTCGGGCAGCATCTTTTGAACTTCATCAACCTTATGCTGGTTGTTGGTGGCAAAAACAAGCTTCATGGTAGTGGTATTTATACCGTAAAAGTAAAAATAAGAAGCCTTAATCCGCCCACCCATTATGGATATTTGACAAACGCCCTTGGCAGAGTTGCCAAGAATCATAACAAACACAAATAATATGTAAAGCAACAGCAGGCTACGCGTTAGCTATTCAGCGGCAAAACATTAAAGGCAAACAGGCCTAAAAAAGGCTCAAAGGTTGATGCAGCAGTCTTTTAGAGGGCTGCTGCCGCCAGCACATTTAAGCCACATTAAGCGTATTGCTTTACAATTTGGCCGATGATCAAAACAATAGATCACATAAATTAAAAAACAAGTTATTTATTTGTGTTAATTTTCTTAATTAACTATATTAGCCCCGGTTTGCAAGCATATATTTTAGATCTATGAATAGTAATAATGGCTACATTCTTGTGCTTTGGGATCATTCGAACGAGGCGGTAACCTCCTTTCAGCATGCCCTCATGCTTGCTGAAAAGTCTAAGTTCGAAATTCTAATTGCAAGAATTCTAAAGAAAAGAAAGTTATTCGAATCACGAGAAACCTTCGAGAAGGAGGTGGTAGAGGAGCGTGAGTGTCTTAATAGGAAGGCCCTAGAGCTAGAGGCTAAGTTTGGCCTTTTGCCCAAAACGACCATTGCCTTGGGGAACTTCAAATCGGCAGTTAAAAAGCTTCTGGACGAGCATCACTGCTCGCTAATCGTATGCCCCGAGCATATCAGCATCCACAAGGGGTTAAAGGTTAACATCCTAAACGAGTTTTCGAGCTACGGCGAAATTGACATTCCGATTATCATAGCCAACAATGCGCCACGACAGGAGCACGAAACGCTGGAGGTTGTTGTGCCCATGGAGTACCACCCCGAATTCAAGGATACCATCGACTGGGTGATACTATTCTCGCGCAAATACCACTGCAACTTCGACTTTGTGAAACCCATACTAAGCGATGCGCAGCCCAAAAAGGAGCTTATCAACAACATCTACTTCACCAAGCAGGTGCTAGACAATAACGACATCGTGTACGGAATAAAAACGGCCAGCAAGATGAAGAGCTTCATCGACGACATTTACGATTTTGCCAACAAGATTGAGGCAAACTACATAATGTCCACCACGCTAAACTACCACGACTACCGCAAGAACCCGATGTTTGCAGAGATGCCGTTCATCTGCATCAACCCCCGTAAACGTAAATACCGTAGTTTTAACTAATAAAAAAGAGAGGCTTTCGCCTCTCTTCTGGTTTATAGGTTTTTCTTTGGATAGAGATCAAGCCACCAGCCATCTTCGCCCTTGAGGTACTTATCGAACCAAGCAAAAATGGTGTTATTCCAAGCAATGCGGGCCTTATACCCTGCAATGGTGTGATTTTCGCCCTCCACGGTCACAAATTCGGCCGTTTTACCAAGTATCTTCATTGCGGTAAACATCTGTATGCTCTCGCCGATGGGCACGTTGGTATCCACCTGTCCATGTAGAAACAGAATCGGCGTTTTAATCTTATCGGCGCTAAACAGCGGACTCTGCTTGATATACATCTCTGGATTATTCCAGGGATAGCTGTTGGCGCTAGCTCCCGCGCTGTAGGTATAGCCCCAGTAGCCTTCGCCCCAGTAGCTCGTAACATCGCTAATGCCGGCATGCGAAATGGCCGCAGCAAAGATATCCGTACGCGTTTGCAGGTACATGGTCATAAATCCACCATACGAAGCCCCAATACAGCCAACTTTTGCGGCATCGACAAAAGAGTGCTCCTTAATAAACTTCTGCGTTCCCTCTATAATCTCGTCAGCAGTTTTCTTTCCCCATGCATTCACGTGGCGAGCAGAAAACTCCTGCCCATAGCCAATGGCACCGCTAGGCTGAAGCACGTACACCACATAGCCCATTGCAGCATATAGGTGGAGCGGATAGCGACTTTCGAAAGTACGCTCCACTGGAGTTGTACCGCCATAGTAGTTAACGATAAGCGGATATTTCTTACTAGGATCGAAGTTAGGTGGTAAGTAGAAGCGGCCTTCAATAACGCTACCATCCTTTGCCTTAAAGTTCCAATCCTTCATCTCGCCCAAGCTTATTTGGGCCATCTTACTTTCCGAAGGGTTAGCCAGCAGCAGGGTCTTGTTGGCGGCAAAATCGTAGGCATAAGCAGAAGCAGGTGCATTCGACTTTTGTCCGAAGTAAACCAAAGACGAGCCAACCTTAGGAAGATCAAAGCTAGTAACCACATCGCAGCTGGTTGGAATAAGCGTATACTTTTTCCCCTTCACAGAGTAAGCGTACAAAAGGTTTCGATCGCCTTCACTTACCATCATTACGATAGTCTGGCCATCGCCACTCCAAACTGCATTGTCTATCGAAGGATTAAAATCTTTAGAAATAGGTTCTACGGCACCACTTGCAACGTTGTACAAAAAGGCCTGATTATCGTAGCTGTTGGCAATAGGAGATTTCTTTAGATTCAGCCCCACCTTGCTGAAGGCTTCGGGCCCGCCTAATGCAAGAATTGTCTTACCGTCGGGCGATAGCGAAACGGCGCCTACAAATTTTTGGTTCTTCCAAATCGTATCGACCTTATAGGTATCGGCATCTATCCTGTAAAAGCTAGAAGTCGAAAAAGGACGCTCGGTATAAATCTCGGTTTGAACGCCAACAAAAATCGACTTCGAATCATTAGATATACCATTTAAGTAGGTAGACTTATTTCCGTATGTTATACGTGAGTTAACGCCAGTTGATATATCGTACTTATATAGGAAAGATCTACTTCTCCATCCAGGTTGTCTATCTTCGGGAGAAACAATCTGCACCATAGGCCCCTTCTCCTCCACCTTCTCGTCATCCTCAACAGAATAAACAAAGTAGCTTTCGTTTGGAGCCCACTCAATGCCACTCTTTGCGGGAGAATTTGAGCACAACACCTTTTGAACACCGCTCTCCAAGTCGAGAACTAGCAACGAATTATCGTTAGCCGTATCAACCCAAAATAGACGGCTACCATTTGGCATCCAGCTCCCTTTAGCCGCATCGCTAGGCACCGTAACCTCACGGCCAGTAGCAACCTCATACATTTTTGAAGAGTAAGCAGCACGACCTGTAGATGGGTCGACCTTAGAGTAGGTGATTTTCACAAATTTACCAGAAGGGGAAATTGAAGTTCCTGCAACCTTAGTTCCCTCCAGCACATCGTTAATGGTGAGGATTCGTTTACCACCAGCCAACTCAACGCCTGTTTTTGGCGCATCGAGCGTAACGGCTACATAAGCAGAATCGAGCCCACCTTTAGGGATCAAGTACTTTACCAATACCTGATGCTGCATACGGGTAAGCTTTAGCTGCGCAGTTGCCGACTTAGCCTCTGCAGCTTTACCCTCTTGGGTAGATTTAGTAGCTTGCTTAACTCCATCTACATAAACTTCAAGCCTTAAAGGAGAAGTTACCTTAACTGAACCTTTAACAAAAGAGGTTGCATCTAAAAAGAAAAGAGCATAGCCCAGCTGAGGTTGTTCTGGCTTTGAGGAAAGTTCTATTTTCCCATCCTTAACATCGGCAGCATTCCACTGAGAAGCGGCCTTACCATTAAAGGCAAATACCTTTCCATCTACAAGAGCGTAAGTATCCTTACCTAACCCTGCATCAAGCACTTTGCCAACATCAAATACATCGCCCTTTACATTAGCAACGTTTGCAAACGCAGGCATGTTTACCGTATATGGACCGGCTAAAAACAGCTTTTCCACAGGTTTTGGCTGAGCAACAACAGCAACACCTGCACCAACAAGCAAAAAGATCGACAATGCAATCCCATTTGCCCATTTTTGTTTTGTGTTTATTAACATTATTAAGTCTTTTTATATTATATTTCGGTTCCTTTCAAACTAATACTACCAAATTCTAAAAACTAATGGCTAAAATTCGACACACCTTTCAAAAGCTGAGCCTAAAAGCAAAAATTAGATTCTACGTACTATCAATAACAGGACTAGTTTTGCTTGCAGTCTCCACCTACCTTGTTTTTTCGATCAATGAGATCTCGAAACGTTCGGCAATAGAACTCACCAACGAGATGGTACTAAACCACGCAAAAGACATAAATAAAAACATCAACAAAGACATTTCTTTTGCTTCATCAGTAGCATCTTCGGCCAAATTTTACTGCCATAACCTGAAAGCAGATAAAGATTCTTTGATGAGAATAATGCTAACAAGCCTACAACAAGACCATCCCAACTACAAAGCGGTTTGGCTAACACTCGAAGCCAGCGCTTTCGATCCTAAAAATAACCAAAACTTAGAAAGAAAGCTATTTTCGGCCGAGCAGATTAATGGGAAAATGGTTTACACGGTAGACTATAAGAAGATAGACGAAAATGAAACAGAAAACTTATACAATCAGCTCCGCCAAAATCCGAAAATAACGATACTAGATCCGTATATCGACCAGAGTTCTACCGGAAACAACCAGCTTGTAACCAGCGTAATTGCCCCAATATTTATAAATGGACGTTTTGCAGGAATTGCAGGCGTGGACTTTAACCTTAACTCCTACACCGAGCTAACCAGCAACATCGGTATTTACAAAAACAGCAAAGCTTTTCTTGCTGCATCAAACGGATATATTCTATCGCACACCGACAACTCTTTAGTCGGCAAAAATTTCGAGCAAGTTGGAGAAGATCCCAAAAAACAAGCAACCATACTCGACAAAATCACCAATGGGAAAAGCTACTCGAGCGACGAAGCAATAGACGGAAAAGCATACTACACCTACATCATCCCCATAACCATAACAGAAGGGAGTAAAAGCTGGGCCTTCGGATTATCAATCCCCAAAAAGGAGATATACCAACAGGCAAATCGGGTTTCCATGGTGGCTGCACTCCTATGCCTAATTGGCTTAGTAGTGGTAATTATTTCGGTAAACATATTCTCGAATAGACTAACCATACCACTCATTAAATTAACAAATTCCATAAAAAGGTTAGCAAAGGGAGAAATATCCGAAACAACACGAATGAGCAACTTTAGCGAAGACGAAATTGGTGAGATGGCCAACTCGGTAAATAGCCTCATTGATGGCCTTAATAAAACATCAACCTTTGCTGAAGAAATTGGAGCTGGTAATCTATCATCGGAATTCGAACCGCTTAGCGATAAAGATCATCTAGGACTATCGTTAATAGAAATGCGCCAAAACCTAGTTAAAAGTAAAGAGGAAGAGGTGAAGAGGAGAGGTGAAGAGGAGAAGCAAACATGGGCTACCCTTGGTGTTGCTCAATTCTCGGAGCTACTACGCGAAAACAACAACAGCATAAAAGAGCTCTCGTTTAGTATTATAAGCCAGCTGGTAAAATATCTAAACATTAACCAAGGAGGAATTTTCATTATTAACGACAATGATGAAAATGATGTACATCTTGAGATGACAGCTTGTTTTGCTTACGACCGCAGGAAGTTACATCATACTATATTTGAAACAACAGAAGGATTAGTTGGCCGATGTTTTTCGGAAAAAGAAACAGTTTATCTGCTAGAAATCCCTCAAGATTATATACACATCACCTCTGGACTAGGTGATAGCCGCCCAAGCTGCCTGGTGCTAGTGCCCCTAAAGCTGAACGAAACAGTAAGCGGAGTTATTGAGCTCGCAGCCCTAACCCCCATAGAAGAGTATAAGGTCCTTTTTGTAGAAAAAGTAGCAGAAAGCATCGCCTCCACAATATCCAACGTAAAAATAAACGTGCGAACCGCCGAGCTACTATCAAGAACCCAACAGCAGGCCGAAGAGATGGCTGCACAAGAGGAAGAGATGCGGCAAAATCTAGAGGAGTTAACATCCACCCAGGAAGAAATGGCACGAATTCAAAACGAACAAAGAATTATACAGGAGGAGCTATCAAAGGAGAAGTCGCTATTTGCCAACTTCTTGGCAGCAGTCCCAGACGCCATCTACTACAAAGACCTGCAAAGCAGATTCATTAAGGTTAGTAAGTCGCTAGTTGGCCTACACAAGGTTAGCAGCGAGCAAGACCTAATTGGTAAAACAGATTTTGACCTTTTCTCCGAAGAACATTCGATGCAAGCCTATAAGGATGAGCAGGAGATTATAAAAACGGGCCTAGGATTTTCGAATATGGAGGAGAAAGAGGTAATGAGGGATGGTTCCATATCGTGGGTATCAACCAGTAAGATGCCTCTTAGAGATTTGGATGGAAACATCATAGGAACATTTGGAATAACTAGAAACATTACCAAGGTAAAAGCGCTAGAGGAAACGCTCGCCGCCGAAAAACAGCAGAACGAGGAGCATCTAAGAAAAATTGAGAAGCTAACCCAAGAGCTGGAAGCTGCCAAAGGCAGCCAAGTAAATCCTTAACAACCGTAAAATAGTCCTATAACACACGATCCCTGAAAGTTGCACCTAATTAGATGCAACTTTTTGCGTCTTCATTTACACGCAATGTTAAGTTTGATCCTTATTATTTTATAAACGTTAATAGGAACCTCTTTTTTTTATAAGTTTGCTGCAACGTGATAACATAATGTTTATAGTATGAACTGGCTGTACTGGATGAAGTCCACATCGATTAAATCGAAGATGCACCTTTATATTGGGATATCGGTTGCGCTAATAATGGTAATATCTTTTTCGTTCTACATCTTTACGTTAAGGAGCAATACGCGAGAGAATGCCACGAAGATGGCTGAAGAGCTCGTAAAAGGATACTCCAACGAGATGGTAGGAATCACCAATCAGGCGTACGGTTTTAGCGAATCGCTAGCCTCTTCTATTGTGTACATGTTTAACCAGCAGCTAACCAACCGTTCGGAGCTTATAAAGGAGCAGCTAACCAATAGCGCTAAAAATAACACTAACTTCAAATGTATTTGGGTGTCGCTAGAGCACTCGGCAATCACACCAGGCTACACAAAAAGTAGTGGGCGCCGCTCCTTCCTAACTGTCCCCTCTACCAACATTCCGTACATGGAGATGGATAAGGATATGGAGAGTTACGACGCCAAAGGACACTACTACATTGTAAAGAACAGCGGAAAACCCGACATCAAGGAACCTTACTTTTACAACTACTACAACAATTCGGATAAAGAGGAGCTAATTACCACGGTTGCCTACCCTATAAAACATGATGCACAAACCGTAGGGGTGGCTGGTGTCGATATTCCAATGTCAGACTTTCAGAAACTCGTAGATGAAATTAACATATATCCAGGAACGCAAGCCTACCTTGTTTCTCAAAATGGCTTTATAGCCTGCCATACCGATAAAAAGATGGTTGGTAAAAACTTTAGCCAGCTATTTGGAGACGACAACAAGCTAGATCTTCCAAAAATACTTTCAGATGCTAACCCAACCAAGCTGTACAACGCTATAAACGACGAAGACTACTTTACCGTTTTTGTACCGCTTACCGTTGGTAGCCATACCAAATGGATGCTAGGCGTATCCATACCAACCAGCGAAATATTTGCAGAATCGAGAAAAAGCGTTTTGATAGCAATTTTTGTATGTCTGCTTGGGCTACTCGTTATGACCTTTGTTACCAACTACATTGCTAAGCTTGTAACCAAACCGCTACACGATCTAACCGCATCAATAAGAAAGCTCTCTAAAGGAGAGGTAAGCGACAAGGAAAAGCTCGAGATTAAAACGGGTGATGAGATGGAGGAAATAGCCAACTCGTTAAACGTGCTGGTTGATGGGCTAAACAAAACAGCCCAGTTTGCGCAGGAGATTGGCAATGGGAATCTAAAAGCCGACCATCAGCTGCTAAGCGAGAAGGATACGCTGGGCATTTCGCTTCGCGAGATGCAGTCGAGCCTAGTAAAGGCAAACGAGAAGGAGCTAGACCGCAAGAAGGAGGAAGAAAAAACCATGTGGGCCAACCAGTGCTACGCCCTATTCTCGGAGCTGCTTCGCCAAAACAACGACAACATCAAGGAACTTTCTCACAGCATTGTTAGCAACCTGGTTAAATACCTTGACATCAACCAAGGGGGAATGTTTGTCCTAACCGATGCAGATAAAAGTTCGGAGCAGCAGCTCGAAATGACCGCCTGCTTTGCCTACAATCGTCGAAAGATGGTTGAGCGCACCTTTGAGGTTGGCGAAGGGCTCGTTGGCCGCTGCTTTGTTGAAGGTGAAACCATTTACCTGCTCGAAATACCAGATAACTATATAAGCATCACCTCCGGATTGGGAGATACCACCCCAAAATGCCTGCTGTTAGTTCCACTTAAGATAAACAACGAGATTAACGGCGTTTTGGAGCTGGCCTCGCTAACCCCAATAGATGACTACAAGGTAAAGTTTGTAGAAAAAATTGCAGAAAGCATTGCCTCCACCATTGCAAGCGTACGCATCAACATGCATACCGCCGAGCTGCTTAGCCAAACCCGCCAGCAGGCCGAGGAGATGGCTGCACAGGAAGAGGAGATGCGCCAAAATCTTGAGGAGCTACAATCAACTCAGGAAGAGATGGCCCGCGTGCAGGAGGAGCAAAAGCATATCCAGGAAACGCTTCATTTCGAAAAGGCGCTGTTCAACAACTTCCTCGAAACAGTACCCGAAGCGGTTTACTTTAAGGATGAGCAAAGCCGACTAATCCGCATCAGCAAGTCGCTGCTCAAGGTTCATGGCAAGCAAAACGAAAATGAAATTCTAGGCAAAACTGATTTCGATCTATTTGGCGTAGATGAACACTCGCAAAAGGCATACAACGATGAGCAAAACATCATCCGCTCTGGCCAACCCATTTTCAACCTTATAGAAAAGGAGCAGCACAAGGATGGCCACACAACTTGGGTTATTACCAATAAAATGCCGCTACGTGATACAAATGGTAGCATTATTGGTACCTTTGGGGTATCGAAAGACTTTTCCGATGTAATGGAGCTACAGCTTAGCCAAAACCTATTCAATAGCATGCTCGACACCTCGAGCGAGCTCATCTACTTTAAAGACGTAGATCGTAGGATAATCAAGGCAAACAAGACGAAGTACCTGATACACGGCTTTACCTCCGAAGCCGAAATTATAGGAAAAACCGACGAGCAACTTCTTGGCAGCAAATTTGTAGCAAGTTGGGCAGAGGAAGAGCTGGAGATTCTACAAACAGGCGTTGCTGTTGTAGATAAGCTCGAGCAAATAGAAGGAAAAGATGGAGATCTAATTTGGACTTCGACAAGTAAGTTCCCTATTAAAAAGGACGATAAGGTTGAAGGGTTATACATTTTAGTAAAAGATGTTACTGCCGTAAAGGAGCTCGAAGATAGGGAGCAAAAGCAGGCATCGGGCGAAAAGGTAGACCTGAACTAACAATACTAAAGAATCTCAGCAACCTACTGCTTATAACCATCGACATCGACTATATTAATACGAGATGCAAAACGAGAATATAAGCGTGGGTTGCTGTTTTTTTGTAACCATACATATCCAAGTTAAATATCGTCTTCAATTAAGTCGTATATTTAGTCAACTCTTTCGTAATAAATGGACTCTATCCGAGCAAACACTCAAACGGACAACCGCTACGCCATTATTGATGTAGAAACCACCGGTGGCGATCCAAAAAAAAATGGACGCCTAACCGAAGTTGCCATCTACCTGCTCGAGAAGGGCGAGATAGTTGACGAATTTACCTCGCTAATAAATCCAGAAACCCACATACCCAGCTACATTGCCAAGCTTACCGGCATAGACGATGCCATGGTGGAAAATGCGCCCAAATTTTACGAAGTCGCTAAGCGTATTGTGGAGATTACCCAAGATGCGGTTTTTGTAGGACATAACGTGGGGTACGACTACTCCTTTATTCAGCACGAGTTTAAGAATCTCGGCTACAGCTACCGCCGAATGACCTTTGATACGGTAAAAATGAGCCGCAAGCTCCTGCCCGGCCATAAAAGCTACAGCTTGGGAAACCTTTGCGAAGACCTCAACATCAAAATCGAAAATAGGCACCGAGCAGCCGGAGATGCACGCGCCACCGTCGAGCTCTTTAAGCTGCTGTTAAACCATATTAGCCAGGAGGACATCCCCTCTAACGCCGAGATAGCCCACCTCTTTGGCAGCAACATTGCCCGCATGCTGTTCGAAACTCTCCCCGAGGAGACCGGTGTCTACTTCCTTCACGACGCCGATGCCAACGTGATATACATCGGCAAGAGCAGCAACATTGCCAAACGGGTTCTCACCCATTTTGCCAACCATAAGGACAAAAAAAGCATGGAGATGTGCCTCCGCGCCGCCGATATCAGCTACGAGATTACCGGAAGCGAGCTCCTAGCCCTACTACTCGAAGATATCGAGATAAAAAGGCACCAGCCAAAGTACAACCGCGTGCAACGACGTAAAAGCAGCGAGTTTGGCATATACGCTGCGTACAACGAAAACGGCTACCTGGCGCTTACCATCGAAAAGAAGTCGAAAAATGGAATACTGGTAAGCCAATTTCCGTCGGTACAACGCGCCAAGAAGAAGCTCTACGAGCTAATCGAAAAGTTTACCCTTTGCCAAAAAATCTGCGGACTATACAACACATCAGGAGCGTGCTTCCACTACCAAATAGGCTCCTGCAAGGGCGCTTGCCGTGGCGATGAAGATCCCGATTTCTACAATGAGCGCGTACAGCAAGCCATCGAATACCTAAACGACATCTCCAGAAACTTCTTTGTGGTGGAGCAAGGGCGTAACCCCGACGAAACAGCCTTTATAAAGGTAGAAAAGGGTAAGCTGGTTGGGTACGGATTTGCCAGCACCCAATTTCTAAGTGGCGGCATACACGAGCTGCACGAGCTAACAACCCCGCTACTAGATAGCGGCAACTCCATCAAAATAGTAAACGCCTACCTGGCTAAATCGAAAACGGCAAAGACCATCCACTTTTAACCGAACAACGACTGACGTCATAAAAAACAGCAAGGGAGACACCTCGGTATCTCCCTTAACCATGAAAGTAGCAGCAAAATTACACAACGTTACTTCTTTGCTGGAGCTTTCTTTTCTACGGGCTTTTCGGCCTTCTTTTCTGCTGGAGCCGCTTTCTTTTCTGCTGGCTTAGCAGCTTCCTTTTTTACAGGTGCTTTTACTTTCTCGGTCTTTACAGCTGGAGTTTGTGCAAATAGAGAACCAGCAAAAGCCACCATGGCTACAAGTGCTAAAACTTTCTTCATGACAACTACTACTTTATCTGAATAAAATGTACAGTTCAATGTAAACCCGCACAACAAGTATTATTTGTGCCTGCTAGTAGCAGCTAGCTATGCGGGTTTCTAACTAGCTACTTCTTTACAGGAGCTGGCTTTTCAACCTTCTTTTCTGCTGGAGCAACTTTCTTTTCTGCTGGCTTAGCAGCTTCCTTCTTTGCTGGAGCTTTTACTTTTTCAGTCTTTACAGCTGGAGTTTGTGCAAATAGAGAACCAGCAAAAGCCACCATGGCTACAAGTGCAAAAATCTTCTTCATAACTTTTATTTTAAAGATTTACCATTGTTTTTACAAGCATCTTTACCGTGCTTGCAGTAGCAAATATAGGTTCATTCTATTAGAATAGAATTAATACCCTATTAGATCTTTCTTAGAAAATAGCCCTCCCCTGCAAAGGCATAGCTCGCTTTTAAAGGACCGGCGTATACAAAAAACAAGCGCAGCCGTATGCTGGCTGCGCTTAAATATGCTATTAGGCTAACGCCTCAACTATACGAGCTAGCTGCCTAGCTGAGGAGCAACCTCCTTCTTTTTAGCCCTAGAGCCAAACTGAAGGTTAATACCAAACTGGCAGTTAAAGCTACGGGTGTAACCCGGAATACCAACCGAAGAACCGCTATCAGACTTCAGGTTAACCATCCTAGAGAGGATATTGTCGGTAACAATATAGAACTGAATAGGCTTACCACCTATAATAATCCCCGCACCAAAGTTATTCATGCTTCGGTTGTAGATGGAGTAGGTTAACGTAAAGGCCAAGGCCCTAAAAGGGGTAGCATTAGCCGAAAGCGTAAAGGCAGGATCGAAGTAGCTACCATAAAAGCCTCCACGTAGAAGGGCACCACAGTTTAACCAGCTTAAGGCTTGGTAGGTTCCGCCTAAGTAAAGTTTCGTTTTTAGCATGGTACTAAACTTGGCATGCTCGTCGGTTGGCTTAAACTTTGTTTTTAGCGTATCGCCAATAGCCTCTAGCGCCTTACCAAAGTCGATGCTCCCGTTTTCGTCGGGAGTAATGTCTGCTCCGTTAAAGTCGTACGATCCCTTCGATACCAGCTTGTAGCCATTTTGCGACCAACGGATAAAACCAAAGTCGTTTACGCTACCATAAAAGGTAAACTTATCGTTTAGCTTGTAGGTGGCCCCAAGATCTAGCCCCAAGCCTAAGTTAGAGCCAAACTTGTAATCGTTCGACGTGCCAGTTTCGCTTTTCTCAAAGTTTACGCCATCTATCTTACCCTCTGCATCGTAGGTAAAGCTAAGCCGTGGAGCAGAAATAAAGACCTCGGCATCTACATTAATGGTCGATTTTTGAAAATCGTCGGAGGTAACGATGTTGGCCTTAAAGCGGTTGGTCTTTATGGCTGCTATCCCGTTAAGAACCTTAATTCGAGCACCGGCAGTAAGCTTCTCGTTCACAACCTTCGACAGCCCAAAGCCTGTCTCCACATAGGAAGCGCTATTAATGGCCAGGTCGTTAAGATCAATGGTACGCGGACGGCCTGTTTCGAAATCGTAGTTGCCATCCTTTAGGTCGATAAGCCCTTTAGGATAGGTAAATCCGGCTGAAGTCTTAGAGGTGATGTTAAAGTGGCCGTAAAACGAGCTCACCCTAAATCCAAACGAGATAATATCGAGCTGGTTGTCCAAACGAATAAAGTTAATCTTACCCAGCTGCTTCGAAATGCCGTTAACATCAAACACCAACGAATCCTTACGCAGCCCGGTTCCCTTTTTTAGCACATCGGTAAAGGCAAACGAGGAGTTGTTGTAGCCTATACTGAAGTTGGATAAAAGCGGAAAGCCAACATAGGTGGTAAACTCGGGGTTTACCGAAGGGTTAAGAAACGTAGATTGCGGAACCCTAGACATAAAGTAAAGGGTTTTATCCTGTGCGAAGCTGCCAACGCTAGCGGCAGCAAGTATGGCGAGTAGTGCTAATTTTTTCATCATTATACCGATATGTACAGTTGCTACAGATTATTAAGATTTGCTTTAACGAAACCAATCACCTTGATATCCACCTTATAGGATGCAAGCAGCTTTATCAACTGCCCGCTTTGGTGTCCCTCGGTGCTGGCCTTTATCTCAAAAATAATTCGGTTCCCATTCTTCAGCTTTTGAATGCGCACCTGATCGTAATCTGCATCCACCTTCGAGTCGGTTGATAATATATTGCCATTGCTTACTGTCGCAGCCTTTATGATGAATGGCGTGGCCAGTATTTTATCTAGCACATTACCCTTCTCGTCTACAATGTAGGCATTAACCTCCATGTTAACAGGGAAGCCGTTCTTAAGCTGCAGCTGCAGCTTCATTCTTTCCACGTTTTTGCTATCCTTCACCAAATCGGTAAAGTTATACGAGGAGGTATCGGTAAAAACAAGGTTGCTAGCCAAGATATTAAGCGGCAAATCGGCCTTAGCGCCAATGTAAAGCTTATCGTTTACGTTAATACGATTTTTAACCGCCGGATTTTGTGGCGTATTGGGGTTAGCCAACAGCGTTCCGTTAAAGCTGAGCGTATTAGGAAACTTAGCAAGAATATTTACCAAGTTAGAAATACGGCTAATAACCCCTTCACTAATAGCTCGTTTTTGGGCTACATTTGCTGGCGAAACATCAATTAATGAAGGAAGTCCAGTTACAGGATAGGTATCCTTTCCCTTTTTAGCCACCACCCCATTATGCGAAAAGCTGAAAGGTAGTACCGCATGGTTTTTAAATATCAGCTTTACCTCGGGATCCTTAATATCAAAGTTATCCACCTTAAATACGTAATCGCTAAAATCGAGCGGAAGCGAGTTACCTCCAAGCGGAATGCTTATTTGCCCCAAGCTACCTACCAGCTCCTTTACCTTTAGTGAGCTTAGCCCCAACGAAAAGGTAATCTTATCGGGAGTTGCGCTACTGCCCTGCTTGGTAACGGTATACCTAATGGTAAAGCGAAGCTGCTTTCCGCCATTGGGTATAACCTTATACCCCGCAAGGTTAAGGTTGAGCCACTGTGGAAAAGTTTGTGAAAGCGTTTTTCCACCAGCATCTACCAAATCGGGCGACTCGATGGTATAGGAAAAGCTACCATAAAAGTTGGCAGCACTGCTTACCGAAAGAGTACCATCGCTAAGCAGCGCCTCGTCAATCTGCTGGTCGGCGCGCTCTAAGTTTAGGTTCAGGTTGTAGGAGGTTTGTGCGGTAATGGTGGTGTTCGGGAACGAGATTCCGCTAGGAGCAGCAGCAGAAACGCTACCCTGCACATCCTTCACGATGTTGGCGTATTTACCAAACGAAAGCGAATCGAGCGTTCTGTTGTACACCAGGTGCAGCAGCTTGCTGTTATCTACATAAATAAAGCTGGAGGTGTCGCTATTCTTAGGCAGCAGCTGCTCTAAGCTTACCGAGCCGCTGGCTACGGGTAGGGCTACAGAGGTGGATACATCAACCGACGAGGATATCCGATCCATGTTGTACTCCTCCTTTACGCACGACGACAAGGCTAATGCAAGAATAATTGCAGAGAAAAAACGATTATTAACCATGATATATAAATATTTTACCCTTTAATGCTGCAAAAGTATAATTAAAATTGCTTAACAGAGCGGGCGTAACTTTTTTAAACAAACGCGAGCTGCTGCTCATTGCAGCTGCGGTCTGGCAACTGTAGCTGGCAAGGTGTATATGGATAGATGATGGCTAACAAAGAGGCCTGCTGCCCAGCCATTGCCAGGTGTTACCGATACCTGCAGCCCTAGCCTGCGCCCATTCGTACACAATAAAAATCCCGTCATATCTCCCGCCCCCAAACTTTTTCTTACCGTTTACACAGCAAGCTAAGCGGCCTCAAGGCAAAAAAGAAGCAGGCAAATTCGGCAACAAGAGTTCTCCTACCTCGGGAGACGAAAAGTAGGCCGCCCCTAAAAAAAAGCACCCGATCAAATGATGCAAACCTGCTGTATTTGATCGGGAATTTCGTTTATTCCTTAATAATGTGACTAAAAATGCTTCTTTGTAATAAAAAACAACCTTAAAACATCAATTTGATAGAATATACAGCAGAAAAGTTACACAATTCAGCTGAAACCCTACTAAAAGTGATAAAATGCAACCTCATTTACGACTGCAATAAAGGTATATTTTTTGAATAGTGAAAAGGATTACCCCACTATTTTTTATGTTTTACAAAAGGTGTTTCGCAGAGGCAGCTACAGGCAAGCATACCAAAGACGTTAAACAATGAGCTGCAGACCACTACCGCCACACACGCCTGCCTGCGCAGCAGAGGCAGCACCATGCTGTCCGCAAAACATAAAGAGCCCAATACGAAGATAAAACTACCCCCTTTGCCTACAGAGGTTGTGGTACCAATAGCGCTCCAAAGCACCAACCAAATTAAAGCCTAGCCCCCACTCCCGTAAGAGGCAAGAGCAAGCGGCTAATAGATCGCCATCGTAGCGCCAACCCCAGCGAGTAGCACCCTGCTGATTGGCGCCACTGGCAGTCTCGTGCCGAGCAACGCTTAGCTGCCTGCAAGAGCCGCCACCTTCAATGCAGCGGAGCACTACTCCCAATCCGAGCAGTTAGCTAGCGCTTGCAGCGCATTTTGTTGTGCGTTGTAGGCCTATACCTTTGCTCTTGTAAGCCGATATGTTGGCTCTTGTAAGCAAATATCTGGCTCTTGTGAGCCGATATGTTGGCTCTTGTAAGCGAATTCTTGGCTCTTGCGAACCGATAAGTTGGCTCTTGTAAGCAAATTCTTGA
>NZ_JTLD01000011.1 GCF_000798815.1 Alistipes sp. ZOR0009
CTTTCCCGAGCCTTGGTTTTAGCTCCCCATTCGAGGAAAACCGCCATGCATGCTGCACCTCCATACGCTAGCCAACCGTCAACTCTTTCTAGCAATATGTCAATACACCTTCAAAGAACCTGCCTTAAATTTAGCTTATGAAAAACAAATTTCAAAATGTATAAAGATAGCCTTCCCGTTTTTATATTGGGGAGTAAGGCCTCTTTTTCGGTTGAGACTAGGCTCATAAAACGCACAAAAACAGCATTTACAGGCAACCTTCACAAAGGGAGTCTGGAATAAAAAAGAGGGAACCTGCAAGCAAATCCCCTCTTCTATAGTGTTAATATTGCAGCTACAGCGTTAGCTCCAGCCCAACAGAAAATATACGTGGACGAGGGTACCTTCCCGCCTCATCTATCCCCGACGATACCTCGGGATCGACTCCCGAATAGCCGCTAATAAGGAAGGCATTCTGAACGGTTGCCGACAAGTGCGGCCTAAGCTTCCCTCCAAAGGTGTAGCCCAACGAGATGTACTCCATGCGGAAAAAAGAACCATTCTCGACGTAAAAATCGGATGAAAGCTCCGGCCATACAAAAGAGCTCCGCTCTACGAGCTTCGGAATGTTCGCTATCGGCCATGTATGTAATCGTTCGTAGTACGAATAGGACGCGGTACCATTATACACGTAGCCACCCCACGAGGCCCTTCCCAGTAGATCTAAGCTCCAGCTTTTATACCGAAGCTGAGAGTGCAACGACATCAGCGTAGATGGGATGGATTTTTTGTAGGCATAATAATCGTCCAACGAGTTACCGATTACCCCCAAATCTTCGTACCTCCCCGCTTTTGGCTTTCCATTTGCATCGTAAATCTGCTTCCTCATGAAAAAAGCTCCGATAGGCTCTCCCGTTTTCTGCACCTTAACTCCGTTTATTTGCGTTATGCAGGAATCTACATCGTTGGTTGCGTACGACATGGAAAGGCCCATACGCCAGCTAAAGTCCTCTATTTTTAGGAGCAAGGCCTGTACCGACAGCTCCAAGTTGGACGATTTAAGGGAACCCGAATTAATAAGAGCCAAATTATTGAAATATGCCCCAGAAGGGTATAGAACAGTGGTTACAACATCATTCACCTTGTTGCGCTGGTAGGCAACCAAGGCGGCAACCCTACCAGAGTAAAGCTCCACCTGCCCTCCAACACGGAAGTTGGTAACGCTGCTTGGCTTAATATCCGAAGAAATCAAACCAGAAAAGCCAAACTCTGTTCCATCGTGCGTTTTTCCGATAGATGCAAATAGGCTGAGCTGGCTAACGGCAGTAGAGCTTAGCAGAAAAGACTCCTTTTTTATGTTCCAGGAACCATTGATGGTATACGAATTGAGGTCGGCATCCTTTCCGAAAAAGGAGTACTTCCGATTATGGAAGTTTAGACCAACCTGATACCTATCCAAAAGGCTGTAGCTAAACCTTGCAAAAGTGCCCTTATCCTTGGTGTCTACAGTCAGATCATTGTCGCTTTTCAGGCTACCCATTCTATTTAACACATCGAAGTAAGTGCTGCTAAAGCTGGTTCTCGAAATACCTACAGCCGCCTGAACCGATGATTGGAGCCACTTAAAATCCTTGTCGTAAGCTGCAGATAAATCCCAATTGGTATAGTCCACATCCTTACTTTGGATGTACGATAAAGCCCCTCTCCACTTTGTCCAAGCCGCGTTGCTATCGTCGCTATTATGCTGATCTTGCAGGGTACTTACGTTAGCAAACCCAGCCGCAAAGCTTAGCTCCTTCAGGAAGGGAAGCCTATAGGTAGCCTTAATGCTTTCGTTAATGTGCCGAACCTTGTTAGACCTATCAACCTGATTTAGGAGCGCAACTGGATTATTTGCACCCGCAGTTTCGAGGTTGCCATAGTAGCCTCCGTACTTATTATCCTCATAAATGGGAAATGTTGGATTAAAAAAGATGGCATTTTTAATCGGATTCTCGGGATTTTGGCCGTAAATAGTCTGCATAGGGGTACTTTTCTCCTTTGCAAACCAAACACCCATATCAACCTTCAGATCATCATTAAAAAAGGATGGACTTAGGGCAATTGCTCCCGTAAAACGGCGGTAGTCGGTGGTTTTTACCACTCCTTGCTGATCGGTATAGCCAATCGAAGCTCGAATAGGGATACCGCTGCGGCTATCGGACAAAGCAACGCTATGCTGATGGCCAAAGGAGTTTTGATAGATGGCATCCTGCCAATTGGTATTAGCAGAGCCTAAGCGAGCTGCCGCTTCTGGCCAGAAGGTTCTTACCACCTCCCTAAACTCATTGGCAGAATATACGTCAACCTGCTTAGGGACGTAAGAAACCGAAGCAGAACCAGTATAGGCAACCCGTAGCGTGCTGGTAGGGCTCTTTGTCGTCACGATGATAGCACCATTAACCGCCCGATCTCCATATATGGAGGCCGCAGTTCCCCCATCAACAAACGAGATGGAGGCAATATCATCGAGGTTCAGAAATCCAATATCTCCGTAAATAGGGATATTATCGACCACGTAAAAGGTTACTGGCGAAAGATTGAAGGAGGTAAAGAGCCTGTTGTATACCTCAAACGGTTTGCCTGGTTCGCCTGCCGAATAAATGTTAAGCCCGGGGATCTGCCCCTGAATCAGCGAGGGCAGCTGTACGTTAAATCCCTTGGCAAATCGATGTGGAGAAACACCCGAAGCGCTATCCTTTTTAGGAATATAACCTAGGTAGGAAACATTTTTGCGACCATTCTTCGAATTTGTAGAATCTCTATCATTCAAAGAATATGCGCTAAAAACATAGAAAATCAAGGCTAAAGAAAGAATTGACTTCTTGTGAAGAAGATGTTTTAAGTGCATTAAAATAAGATTTATTAAATCATAATTAGCTGACAAGATACTCTTTTATTCACTTTGTAAAAACACGCAAAATATACTAAATCCAATACCTCACTTACGCTCTTCCATATCCGTGCCTACTACAGCCCCAAAGCGGCTACAAGCATCCTAAATAATCCCATTACATACGGGTAGCTACACGGAAAGATGGACATCAAATACGAAGCCAGCAATTTACAGAATGATAAAGCTAACGGCACACCAAGCTAGCTCGCAAGCGCCATCTTGCACCAGTAAAAGATGCAGATACCAATCGAATCGATATGCACAGTAAACTTCAATAAATATCTAGGATTATGAACTTTTATTCGCGCATCATTCCCCTGCTAGCTATAGGGGCATTAATGGCAACAAGCTGCTCTGAGGACAAAACCGATGCAGAATCGCCCTACACCCCACCGGTGGAGAAGGGCGTTTACTTGGCGGGCGACTTCCACCAGCATACCACCTACACCGATGGTAGCTGGTCTATCGCACACCTAATGAAAAAGAACAACGAGTACAACCTCGACTGGTGGGCCAACAGCGAGCACGGCGGTGCATCAACCTTCGATGGCGCCCTTTCGGGAACCGACCTAAACGGAACTGTAACTTGGGCTTCCAAGACGCCCTGCCCTTCAGTAGGAACAGACAATGGCGGAAACATGTGGAGATGGCAAACGATCAAGGATTTCAGCTTTGGCGAGCTGCTTAAGGCAAGGTCACTATACCCTACCAAAACCATTATTCAGGGGATGGAGTGGAACGTACCCGGACATGAGCACGCCAGTACCGCCATTGTAGGCAACCAGTTTACCTCTAAACCCGAGGCTAACGCCGTCGCGGAGTTCGAGTACAAGTTCGACAACAGCGATAAGGATACCGAAGGTGGAAAAGCGCAGGGCTGGACAAAGAGTACCAAAACAGGCCATGAAAAAACGCTGGAGGCCATTGCTTGGATGCAGGCCAACTACCCCAAGTGTAGCTGGGTAATTCCGGCACATCCCGAACGTAAGGGGCTATACACCGTTGCCGATTTTAGGGATATGAACAACGCCGGACCCGATGTTTGCTTCGGTTTCGAAAGCATGCCAGGACACCAGAAGTCGCCAGAGCGCGGCGAGTACAAGGCATCGAGCAAAACCTACGGTACCTGCACCTACGGTGGATGCGGCTACATGTCGGCCAAGGTGGGCGGATTGTGGGATGCGCTCCTTAGCGAAGGTCGCCACTTCTGGCTATTTGCCAACAGCGATTTTCACGATGTAACCAACGATTTCTACCCTGGCGAATACCAGAAAACTTTTATAAATGTAACAACCCCCACCAGCGCGCAGGCCATTGCCGATGGGCTACGCTCGGGCAACAGCTTTGTGGTTACAGGTTCGCTTATCGACAAGCTGAACTTCTTTGCCGGCAACGCCACCATGGGCGAAACCTTCAGCGTTACCGGTAGTACCGTTACCATATACATCAAATTCCACGATGCTGGTAGCAAAAAGGTCAACCATATCGACCTAATTGCTGGGAAAGTTTCGGGGCTTATGAATCCAACCAGCGCCGATTACAAGATCGATCAGGTGTCGACCACCAAGGTGGTTGCCCGTTTCGACGCCACAGGTGGTGTAAGCGACAGTAAAGGTTTGGTTAGCACCAAATGGAAGGATTTAGGCAACGGCTTCAAGGAGGTTATCTACACCGTAAAAGAGGTGTCGGGCAGCATGTACTTCCGCCTACGTGGAACCAACCTCGGTTTAGGCGTGGCTAACGAAACCGATGCCGACGGCAATCCACTTGCCGATAGCCTACAGGAACCCAACAATGCCGAAAAGGCGCTTGCCGATCTGTGGTTCTACACCAACCCCATTTTCATTAAGAAGTAGAGAGCAGCAGCTATAAGATTCCTACAGCATTCTCGCGTTGAGAACCGTTAGCATTAACCATGCTATCCTTTTGCAAAAAGCGGGGCCACAGATTTTGTCTGTGGCCTTTGCATGTATATTTAAGACTCCTGCGCATTTTCAGAATCGACAACAACATTGCAAGAAAGATGCTACTTTTAGGCAAACTATATAGCAACAGAAATGGGAAGTAAGAGGACAGAACTTATACCATTTCATTTTAAGTATACCATGGAGCACCTACTTCAGTTAACCTCTCAAAACATCGAAAACGAGCATATTTGCTGCGCCTTTTCGGACAAAAAATGCGGTGAAGGCTACCTGCTAAAAAAGCGGTGGCTACAGGAGGAATTTTGCAAGGACTATACGTTTGTTCGACTCGATGCCAGAGCAAAGGTATTTATAGAGTACGGCCCTGCTGAAATGGGATGGATGCCCGTTGTCGCACCGGGCTACCTGCTGTTGGGCTGCTTTTGGGTGTCTGGACAGCATAAAGGGAAAGGTTATGCCAAGAAGCTGCTACAGCACGCAATCGACGCTGCCAAGGCACAAGGTAAAAGCGGACTTGTAGCGGTTGTCGGAAAAAGAAAGCTTCCTTTTATGGGAGATGGCAAATGGCTTCTACGTCAAGGTTTCGAGGCGTGCGACACGCTAGATTCGGGTTTCGAGCTACTTACGCTAAAGATTGATAAAGATGCATCGTCTCCTCGCTTTGCACCATCCGCGATAAAGGGAACACCTACTACCAACAATGGTTTTGTTGCCTACTACTCCAACCGCTGCCCCTTTACCGAATACCACGTTAACACCTCGCTGGTTGAAGCAGTCCAAAAAAGGGCAATTCCGCTGACCATCGTTAAGCTAGAAACCATGGAGCAGGCACAGATGGCTCCCTCTCCTGCCACCATATTTAGCCTATACTACAACGGTAAGTTTATAGCTACCGATATCAGCATTTGCCTAGATAGCCGGATGGATAAAATGCTAAAAGGTTAACGTCGCCATAAAAACAAAGCGTAGGCCATTACGGCCTACGCTTTTTGTAGGGCAGCATTCCACCCTACATAGGTTAATTTAAACGGTATCGAAACTAAAAACGGCTATATACCCTTCTCTCTTTGCTGACGCATCAGGAGATTGATGGTATACATAAACCAAATAGGAAGCACAATCCCCTTACACCAGGTAGAGATGGTTATAGCCCACCATACCCCCGAGAGTTCGAGAGAAGTTGCAGTTAGCAGCAACGCCAACGGAATGCGCGCTCCTGTAAACAGAATACTTTGAATAGATGGAGGCAGCGTTTTGCCAATTCCAGTAAACGCTCCTGTTGAGGCTATTTCGAATACCATAAATAGCTGCGAGTAGCCCAAAATACGAAGGTATACCGCACCACTAGCAATAGCAGCAGGTTCTGGTACAAATATGCCAAATATCTTATCGCCAAACAGCACAAAAGCGGTACCAGTTATAAGTCCCCAAACAGTCATTATACCCATGGTATCGAAATAGGCACGACGTATGCGCCCCAGCTGTCTTGCCCC
This sequence comes from Alistipes sp. ZOR0009, assembly GCF_000798815.1. Taxonomy (NCBI): domain Bacteria; kingdom Pseudomonadati; phylum Bacteroidota; class Bacteroidia; order Bacteroidales; family Rikenellaceae; genus Alistipes; species Alistipes sp. ZOR0009. The sequence goes on from NZ_JTLD01000011.1 coordinate 6,333, forward strand.
ATAGTTTTGCCCTACAAAAGCGCTCAGCGCCGATGAAAACCCTTGGGCAGTATTCCACGATATAGCTTCAATCTGCGCCCCAACGCTTTGAGTGGTAACACCAATGTACCCCCATTCTGCAGCAATACGTGCTAGATTCATAGAAAAGAGGGCAAACAGCGAATTCTGTAAGCTGGCAGGAAAGCCACGCTTAAAAATCATCTTCACATAGTACCATTGCGGCTTAACAAGCACCCTAAAGTTTTTAAACAGCTTACGAGGGCCTGCTATTTCAATTAGAAAGATGGTGGTAACCAGCCCCTGCGCTAAGGTAGTAGCCAAAGCAGCACCAGCAACGCCCATCTTAGGAAATCCTATTCCAAAAATCAGAAAAGGATCGAGCACAATATTAAAAACCAACCCAACCACACTTACGTAAAATGGCACCTTACTTTGGCCAGATGCGTTGTAAATCCCCGAAAAAGTGGCGTTTAAAAAGATAAATGGAGCACTAAACGCGGTGATACGTAAAAAGGTAACCCCTTCTTGGGTAATAGACTCCGTCATCCCAAAAAAACCAATTAGCAAAGGTGCCGCCACGAAAAGAAAAATTCCGTATAGAATAGAAAGGCCCAAAGCCAACGTTAAGCTCGTAGAGGCAAACATTTTTGCCTTATCCATTTGGCCTGCACCGATCGACTGCGAAACACCTACCTCTACGCCAATACGCGTATTCAGCGAAATAGAAATAGCTAACCATACAAAAAAACCAGCCGCACCCGCCGCTGCAACTGCAGCACTACCTAAGCGTCCTAGCCAAGCGATATCTATCATCGTATAGGCCATCTGCACAAAAGAAGTTGCCATAATGGGCAACGCCAGCTTCACCAGCTGAGGGATTATTGCTCCCTTCGTAAAATCTTTTATCCGATTCAATTTGAGAAAATTTTGGCAAAGTTAGAACAAAAACGTTAACACACGAAGTGCAAAAACGTAGCATTATGTCAACAATCGCTAGGCTTTCGTAAAAACCATTAAAGACAAAAACCCCGTTGGCTGCTCTGCCAACGGGGTTTTACTATTGAAAGTAAGTTCGTCTACTTCACTTTAACCACCCGAAAATTTTCGGTATGCTTAATTAAAACCGCATCCTTATTAATGTACCCCCCCTTTTCGGCAGCTTTCACAAAATGGAATGGGGTTTGAATGTTAGGCTTACTTATGCTAGGAAGAGCGCCTATAAAGTCTGTCCCATAGCTTTTCATGACATCAATAAAGTAGTAGGCCACATCAAAACCTCTAAAGGCGTAGTTATTGGGTTCTGTTTTGTAAAAATTACGGAAGTTACGAACAAACGATTTGGCCCCCGATTCGGCATAGTCAACATGGTTTGCAAGGAAAATCTCCACGTTGCAATCGTGCATATAGGCCATGTCTATACTAGTAAACTTCTGCCATTTTGAGGTTCCTAACACCTCCACCTCGTATCCTTTTGCCGCAATGGAAAGGTTTTGAAGAAAGTCGAGAACAAAAACCTCATTATTAGATAATACTACAAATCGGTTCTTTTTTCCGCTTACCAACTTAGACTTTAGGGCCTCGCGCTGGTTTTGCGCATATCCTCCCTGACGGTACGAAAGTTCGGGAAGCTTATCCTTTAGTAATGTCTTGAATTCCTTAACCATTTTAGCATCAGAACCATCAGCCGGAACAACCAAAACCGTTCGTCCATCGTTACGCTTGGCATACTCTACCGTCTTTTTTACAATCACCTCGTTGTCGGTTGCCACCTGAATAAGGTAAGGGTTTTGCACCACATCCTCATCAATTATAGAAAGAGGCGAAACCATGGGAATGCTATACTTCTCGGCAAAAGGAGCGACTGCAAGCACCGCAGGGCGATAAACTGGGCCAATAATCAAATCGGCCGATTTGAGTGCCGGATTTTTTAGGGCTCTATTCAACGCCTCCTTATCTTGATCATTCTTAGTATCAACTACGGTCAAATTAACAGAAACACCCCTATTCTTTAGCGAGTCTAAGGCAAGCAAGGTACCTTGATAGTACTGCAGCATATCCTCCTGACGGCGTACGCTATTTTTTCCGAGGGTATCGCCTCCGTTTGCAATGCTCATAGGCAGCATTAGCACAACGTTAAAAGGCTTACTCGGATCGTGCTTAAAGGATTTAGGTTCCTTAATCGCAGAAGTTGGTTTATCGATCTTTTCATCCTGCTTTTCTACCACTTTTGAAGTAGCTGGGATAACAAGGGTCTGCCCAACCTTTGGACCATCCGCTTCTAATCCAGGATTGGCATCAGTTAGCTCCTTTACAGTTATATTGTACTTTCTAGAAATAGAATAAACGGATTCTTTAGGTTGCACCTCGTGAGCTGCTTTTCCCTTGCCTTTTACCTCTTTAGTTTCTGGCTTAATATTTTCCTGAAGCATGCTGGATGTTCTCTCATCCAACTTCACATTTTTCGAGTTGGGAATATACAACGACTGATTTTCCTTTACGCTCGTATTTTGGAGCATGTTCAGCTTCGAAAGAACGTCAACAGGAACATTGTACGCCCGAGAAATGGCATAAAGCGTCTCTCCCTTCTTGACAATATGGTAGGTATCCTTGTTGGGGTTTGGATTTTTTAGATCCTGTACAACAGGAATCTTAAGCGAATTTCCCGCCTTTACACCCTTATATAGCTCTGGATTGCTCTCGATAATGGCGGCTTGAGCTATTTGGTAGGCACGAGCAATACTATAAAGCGTCTCGCCGGGTTTAACCGTATGGATGTAGTAAAATTTACCCGAAATCTTAACCTTTTCCTTCGAAACCTTAACCGCCACAGAGTCGTTTTGGCTATAAACGGCACCGCTAACTAGGATTGCTGCAGCAAAAGGAATCACCAAGTATCTCTTCATTCGAATGTATTTATTTTTAACGTTTTGGATGCTCTACAAAATGGCTACAAAAGCCTGCAGACGACATCTCATCTAAGAAAATATAGATTACTACAAAACTATAAAAGTAAAGGGAGATAACGAAATATAACCGCCTCAAAGCTTAAATATATCGTAAAAGGCGCAACCGATACCTCCTTCCAGGATTTTCAATCGCGAAAAATCCGTATGTTTGCCTGCTTATAAGAAGTCCATAAAAATGTCGTCATCCGATACCAATAAAAAGAACGCCTTTGTTGTTGTGCTCACCCAGCATAGGGTGCTAGGCAACATTTTAGTCCCCGTATTAGTAACCACCATTGCCGATAAAATTTACTCCATATCAGAGAATTTACACGGCAAAAAACCTGAACTTTTCAACCTTAATGCAACAGAAGCGGAACTTCTAAAAATATGTAACGAGTATTTTGATCAACCCTTAGCAAAAAAGTTTGCCAAAGCCAAAAACACCAAAGAGTTTATAGAAAAGATGGATGCTGCCCTTTTGGAAACACACATCCGCCCTTACATAGAGAAGAGGCTGCTAAAGGTTGCAACCATTTTAGCTGGAAACCCTGAAATTCCGCTCTACTTTAAGGACAAAAAGTACAACAACATCTACGAAGACAACCGCATTGCTGTAGAACCAGCAGCAGCCCTTCCTATATTCAACTTTTCGCTATCGAACGATGGGCTAGAGTACCATATCAGCGCGCAGGTTGGCAACCGTACGCTTAGCCTAACCTCTAGGCATATCGAAATTGTGTCCAACAACCCTTCGTTACTGCAGATTAACAGCACGCTCTTTCGCTTCGAAACAATAGATAGTAAAAAGCTGACACCCTTTTTTACGAAACCTAGCATCGTTATTCCCACAACTACAGTACGCAAGTACATGGAAACATTTGTGCTTAATGCTGTCAAGAGCCAAGTCGTAAAAGCGGTAGGTTTTGACATTGTAGAGCCTAAAGTTCCAGCAGTCCCCGTACTAACACTCGAAAAAGGGTTAGATGGAAAAGCAACGCTATCGCTTAAGTTCAGCTACGAAAATCGCGATTTCTATTCTGGCTCAAAAACAGAACCGCTGGTAACCTTTCGTGCCGATCAAAAACGCTTTGTGTTTACCAAGTACGAACGCGATACCGCCACAGAACTTCGGGTGGAAGAAAGCCTTACCAACCATGGTCTAATCCACCAAACTGGCGCATCATATGCAATTGCAGGTAATGCCGAATTTGATGCCGAAAAATCAACTATAAAGACAGTTGAATGGCTCAATCAGAACTACAATAAACTTAGTAAGCAAGGAATTAAGGTTGGACAAAATACGGATGGTTCGCCATTTTACCTAGGAGAATGCAGCTCGATGCTTGCGGCTCAAAGCGACAGCGTTGGGTTTACTATCAAGGGAGGTATCCGATTCGGAAACGATTTTATTTCGCTATCCAAAATTCGAAAAAACGTTATTAAGGGACAAAAAATAGTGGAGCTAGACAGCGGAAAGCTGGCTGTAATACCACAAAAATGGTTCCAAGCACATCGTCAGCTGCTTGTATTTGGACGCGAGGCAGACGGCTTTTTACACCTCCAAAAGCAACACTTCTCGCTTGTAGAAGGTCTGGAAGGAATAGATCAAAGCGAAATAGAGGCATTAAAACGATACTCTGAAGATAACTTAGAAAAAACAGAAAAAAGTATTTCAGGCGTTAATGCCACCCTACGCGACTATCAGAAGTTGGGATTTGCGTGGCTTAAATACCTGCACTTAAACAATTTTGGAGGATGTCTTGCCGACGATATGGGTTTAGGGAAAACGCTACAAACCATATCTCTTATACAGCATTGCAAGGATAATTTCACCTACCAGCGAGCAGCATCTATAAAGCCTGCAGCATCTCTAGATCTGTTTAGCACAATAGAGATAGATGAACCAACAATCAACAGTCAGCCTGTAAGCCTTATTGTAGTACCAACTTCGCTAGTTCATAACTGGAGAAACGAACTACGCAAATTTGCTCCTTCCATAAAGATATATGAACATACAGGAACCAACAGAACTAAAAGCCCATCGGCATTTGCCCCTTACGATGTTATTATCACCACCTTTGGAACTGTTAGAAATGATATAGACCTGCTCCGCAAGTTTGAGTTTTACTACCTTATTGTTGACGAAAGCCAGACCATCAAAAATCCAGACTCCGCAACTTACAAGGCCTGCATGGAGATAAAATCTCAGCACCGCTTATCGCTATCTGGTACCCCTATTGAAAATGGGCTAACAGATTTATGGGCACAAATGAACTTCCTTAACAAAGGATTGCTTGGTAATCTTTCGCTTTTTAAAGAGCAGTACGTTGTTCCTATCGAAAAATATAACCACCACGGAAGACAAGAAAAGCTCAAAAATTTAATAGAACCTTTCATCCTAAGAAGAACAAAGGAAAAAGTAGCATCTGAACTACCAGAAGTAACCGAGTTGGAGATTTTCTGCGAAATGAGCGAAAACCAACGTTCGCTTTACGAACAGGAAAAGGAGCTTGCGCATCAAAAAATGCTAGAAGAGCTCCAAACTGGCGATCAAAAACGTGCTCGTTTTGTATTCCTTCAGCTGCTAACCAAACTTCGCCAAATAGCCAACCATCCTAACCTTGCGGGATATGAAGGCTATGGAGATTCTGGAAAATTTGAGGAAATCACCCGTAATATCGAAAACGTTATTGATGAGGGGCATAAAGTTTTAGTATTTTCCTCTTTTGTTCAGCACTTAAAGCTAGTTGCTCAGCATCTTGAAGATTCGAGAATCAGCTATAACATGCTCACCGGTAGCACTACTAATCGGCAGGAAATTGTAGAAAAATTCAAGAAGGATAGCGATATCAAGGTTTTCCTAATTTCTCTCAAAGCAGGAGGTGTTGGACTAAACCTTACCGAAGCCGACTACGTATTCATCATAGATCCTTGGTGGAACCCTGCAGCAGAAAACCAAGCAATTAGCCGTTCGCATCGCATTGGACAAGAAAATCGAGTATTCGCCTACCGCTTTATTACGACAGATTCCATCGAAGAGCGGATAATGGAGCTACAACGACAGAAATCTGAACTGGCAGATATATTTGTCAACAGCAACAATCCCCTTTCAAAGATATCAGAAGAACTACTACTTCAACTTTTTTAAAAAAGGAACCTTACTGGTTCCTTTTTACTTCTTCTGCTGCTTTAGAAATTCATCTAAAGTCAATACCTTACCATAGTAGGTTAGCGACGCTAACGTAGAATGGTGTACCATTTTGGCCGGAATAGCAACTCCTCCAAACATCAAATCTCTTGTGGCGCATGCATCTGCAACCAACGTACACTTGTAGCCAAGATCTGTTGCTGCTCTAAATGCAGCTTCAACGCACATGTGCGTCATCATTCCACACACCACCAACTCTGTAATCCCATTCTTTCTCAAATACTGATCTAGATCGGTCCCACTAAAGCTGTTTACCTTCATTTTTTTAATCACCATCTCTCCTTCTTTAGGAATAACTGAAGAGTGAATGTCTTCCCCGACCTTAGCTTCGTGCTTTACATGCACAACCAACTCTCCATTTTCCCTAAAGTGTTTCAAAAGAATTGCAGCTGTCTGTGCAGCAGAATCTGGATTAACCAGAGCATTTGGGCCAGAAAAGTAAAAGTTTTGAACATCGATAACCAGCAATGCACGCTTCTGCGCATTTGAGGTAAAAGCGATTAGCGAGATGAATAAAAAAAGAAAAAACGTCCTCATTTTGCAGCTATATTTAATTGAGCGCATTTGCCAGTCATGACATTATCAAATTATCAAGCCATAATACTTCAAATACAACTCTTGCACTTAACACTAAACAGCCTAAATTAAATATTAAATTTTAATACGAAATAAAAATTCTTTAGTTTTGTGCCCGACAAAAGATATTGCGAGACACATTTTCACTATAACTCCTAGCCTTTTGAAAAATTAGCCATAAAAAAAGCCGCAGCAACGCTGCGGCTTTTCTGCTTTATCATAAAATTAGATCAACCTTTTTAAGAAATTATCGACGTTATTCTCAATACGAGACTCTAAACCGTCATCGTCAGAAGCCTTGACAAAAGCCTCACCAACAATACTCTCGTAAAGTTCAATGTACCGATCAGAAACAGACTGAACAAACTCATCGCTCATCTCTGGTATAGCCTGCCCTTCTTTACCCATAAAGCCATTTTCCATAAGCCATTCACGAACAAACTCCTTCGATAGCTGTCGTTGTGGATGCTTTTTATCGAAAAGTTCTTGGTAGGAATCGGCATAAAAGTAACGAGAAGAATCGGGTGTGTGAATTTCGTCAATCAGGTAAATCTGATTGTCCTTTTTCCCAAACTCATATTTGGTATCAACCAAAATAAGTCCACGCTGCGCAGCCATCTCGCTTCCTCTTTTAAAAAGGGCTATCGCATACTTTTCTAACTGCTCATACTCCTCCTTAGAAACCAATCCCTTGGCAATGATTTCTTCCTTAGAGATATTCTCATCGTGAGCACCTTGCTCTGCCTTCGTTGTTGGTGTCACAAGCGGCTCTGGGAAACGCTGATTTTCTGCCATTCCTTCTGGAATTTCAATTCCACAAAGAACTCGATTTCCAGCCTTATAATCGCGCCAAGCACTACCGCAAAGATATCCCCGAACGATCATCTCAACCGGATAGGTTTCGCATTTAACCCCTACGGTTACCATAGGATCGGGCGTAGCGATTTTCCAGTTTGGAACGATATCCGCCGTTGCATCCAAAAATTTTGCCGCAATTTGGTTCAACACCTGCCCTTTGAAAGGAATTCCTTTAGGAAGAACCACATCGAATGCCGAAATACGGTCAGAAACCACCATTACCATGAACTCTTCGTTGATGGTATAAACATCTCTAACCTTTCCCTTGTACACGTTAGACTGTGCAGGAAAAGAAAAATCGGTAGATACAAGCGCTTTAGCCATATTAACTTATTGTTGTTTGTGTTACTACTCAAAGTCGTTTCTGGTCAGCTCTACAAAGCTGGTTGCGGTTTCCCACAGTCGAATCCCCTCAAGCCAGCAGCTGGTTGTTTTAATATTGTCCGCAATTTGTTCAAAAACCCAAATAGCAATATTTTCGCTAGTTGGGTTAAAATCGAATATTTCATTCAGATACTTGTGGTCGAGTTGGTTGATAACCTTTTCGGTAACCACTTTTTTAAGCAACGAAAAGTCAAAAACCATTCCATTGCCTGATAGTGCGCCTTGCAAAGTAACCTCAAGCTTGTAGGTATGTCCATGCAGATGGCGGCATTTTCCTTCGTAATCATCCAACTTGTGGGCACTGTCGAAGGTAAATATTTTGGTAACTTTTATTGTTTTAGCCTTCATATCATTCCTCTTCGCGACGTTTTCTTCGCTGCTCCTCTTCCTTCTCCACCTCGGCATCAAATGCATTTACAATGTATTTTACCAGCGGATGCCTAACAATATCGCGAACGTCAAACTCTGCGATTCCAATTCCTTTCACATTGCTCAAAATTCGCATGCCGCGCCCCAATCCCGAATCAGACTTTCGAGGTAAGTCAACCTGGGTAATATCTCCCGTAACGATAAACTTTGCATTACGTCCCATGCGGGTAAGAAACATTTTTAGCTGGCTAAAAGTTGTATTCTGCGCTTCATCCAAAATTACGAATGCATTATCTAAGGTACGACCTCGCATGTAAGCCAAAGGTGCTATTTGTACCGTACCCTCCTCCATATAAGTAACGAGCTTACGCTGAGGAATCATATCGTTGAGCGCATCATATAAGGGTTGAAGATAAGGATCCAGCTTTTCCTTCATATCGCCAGGTAGGTAGCCCAGCTTTTCCCCAGCTTCTACTGCAGGACGGGTTAGAATTATGCGCTTTACCTCCTTATTCTTTAAAGCGCGAACGGCCAATGCAATAGCCGTATATGTTTTACCAGAACCTGCAGGTCCCACCGCAAAAAGAAGGTCGTTCTTATCATAAAGTTCGATTAACCGCTTTTGGTTGATTGTGCGAGCTTTAATCATTCGCCCATTGTTGCCATAAACCAAGACCTCTCCATCAATTGTTTCGGCAATATCGAGTTCCTGATTTTCAAAAATTTGCTCGATAAGCAGCTCGTTTATACGCGAATATTTCGAATAGACATCAATCAAGGTCATCATCCGATCCTCAAATTGCTCTATTTCATCCTCTTCTCCGTATACTTTAATGCTGTTTCCTCGCGCAACGATCTTAAGCTTTGGAAAGTAGCTGGCAATTTTATTGTAGAAAACATTTGCTGGACCGTATAGTTCTACGGCATCAACACCCTCTATAAGAATTAGTTTTTCTATAGTCATGTACTAAGTAGTACCAGTTTTATAATGGCTCAAAGTTAACAATTCCGAAATGTTTTAAAGGGGATTGTATCTTTATTTCTTTTAATTCTTGCTCTATTGATAGTTTTTAAAAGAGATCCGATTAATGGCTATTGAATTTCCCTCCATTGTTACTTTATATTTACGATTCTAAAAGAAACGCCATGGATACTCGGCTTCTCAACAAGTTGAAAATTAAAGAAAACATGCAGGGGCTAATTTTAAATGTACCTCCTGATAAGCAGGAACTAGAAAAATGCCTTCGAGAGAAGGGCTACCTTTCCAATGCCACCACCGAATTTGACTTTGTAATCTGTTTTGTCCAAACAGAAGAACAGGTCGTTAACTGCATTCCTTTTGTCTACGATATCAAATTCGACGGCCTACTTTGGATGGTATATCCTAAAAAAAGTTCCAAATTAAGCTCCGAAATTACAAGAGATGAAGGTTGGAAATCTCTACACGATATCGGATATCAAGGAGTTGCAATGATAGCTATCGACGATGTTTGGTCTGCTTTTAGATTTCGAAGCAAAAGCCTTATAAAATCCTCGAAAAAATAAGGCTAGCGGGATGCTACAAAATCAGCCACCATTCTTCGGATTGAGTCTAAGCCTATTTTCGTTAGATCAAAAGTTTTGGGATTTACCCAATGAAAATCAGCAACATCATCGTTTGCTTTCAGCTGCGCATCTGGAGCTATTTTACAAATAAAGCAAGCATCGTTGGTAAACACTGTCATGCCACTATATTCGTACCGATTAGCGTACGATTTCACGTACTTTATCTCGAGCAAATCAACGCCTAACTCTTCACGAACCTCTCTAACAACAGCCTCTTCCGACGATTCGTCTTCGCTTACAAAACCTCCGGGTAAATCAAAAGTTCCTTTTTTAGGCTCTATTCCTCGTTTGGTAAGCAACAGGTTCCCTTGGTCATCTATTATAATAGCAGCAACTGCTGATGCTGCATTATAATAATAGCGAAAACCGCAAGAATGGCAGGTAAAAGAATTATCTTTTTGAGGGACAAACAATTTAGAACCACATTTTGGGCAGTATTTTAATATTTGATGCGGATGAGTTTCGAACATATTCATTATTTTCGGCAAATGTAGCATTTTATAAAGCACCATAAAAGCAAAACAGGTCTCAGATCTCTCGACCTGAAACCTGTTTTCATTAACCCTATTCAAAACTATATGAAGTAATCATATCTAACGAAGCACTCTATTGCTTGGTATTCTGCCATACCTAGCTTATCATAAAGAACTGCAGTTGCATGATTCCTATCTTCAGAACGTTGCCAGAATTCTCGAGGATCCTTTCCTGGGAATGGAACCATATCTTTCTGAGATTGGTGACGATATATCGCTAAACGCTTAATTTTCACCTCTTCTGGACTCAATGGAACAGCCATATCAACCATATCCAGCTCCCACTCCATCCAAGCACCACGATACAACCAAATGCGGCAATCCTTAAACCAATCCTCATTCTTTAGCTGCTTGCAGGCCTCTATAATTGTTTCTATACAAACCTTGTGAGTTCCATGCGGATCAGCCAAATCTCCTGCTGCATAAATTTGATGGGGCTGAATCTCTTGAAGTAAAGCTTTAACAATTTCAACATCAGCCTGAGTCATCGGAGACTTTTTCACTTTACCTGTTTCGTAGAAGGGAAGATCAAGAAAATGGACATGATCCTCATTTAGACCTAAGTAGCGGCAAGCAGCTCTAGCCTCTCCTCTACGAATCGCACCCTTTAGCCTTTTAAAACCATCAGGATCAATATCTCCTGGTTTCTTCGAGTTTACTAAATCGACTGCATCCCCATACAACTTTTCTGCATCAAAGTTTTCGATATGGTAAATACTTTTGATATCACGAAGGAAGTCGAGGAAACGAAGAGCATAATCGTCGAATACAGCAATATTACCAGACACCTGATATGCCACATGTACGTCGTGACCTTGGTCTACCAGCCTTGCAAATGTTCCTCCCATAGAGATTACATCATCATCTGGGTGTGGAGAGAATATCAACGCCTTCTTAGGGAAAGGCATTGCACGCTCAGGACGTGTCGTATCGTCTGAGTTAGGCTTTCCGCCAGGCCATCCAGAGATGGTATGCTGCAGATCGTTGAATACTTTTATATTTACTGTACTCGCATAACCGTATTCTTCAAGCAACTCGCTCAAACCATGCTCACGATAGTCGCTATCCGTCAACTTTAGAATTGGTTTATCGAGCGTTTGGCACAACCAAACTACCGCTTTACGAATAAGGCGGGGATGCCAGTTGCAAGAACCAACCAACCATGGGTGTTTTACACGAGTAAGCTCCATAGCGGCACCAAAATCGCAAATTATGTTGGTATTTGGATGCAGCTGAAGGAATGTAGTTGGTATAGACTCCGTAACAGGCCCTTCAACGGCCTTCCTAATAATCTCAGCCTTCGCTTCTCCCCATGCAAAAAGGGCAATACGTTTAGCCTTCATAATCGAAGCCACCCCCATTGTGATTGCCTTACGAGGAACATTCTCCTCACCTCCAAAATCAGAGGCGGCATCAAAGCGAGTTAGCGGATCAAGGGATACGATACGAGTAGGCGAATTAATTAAAGAGCCTGGCTCGTTAAAGCCAATATGTCCGGTTCTTCCTATTCCTAATATCTGAAAGTCAATACCTCCTAAATTTTCGATCTTAGCATCGTAAGATTTACAGTATTCTGTCACCTTATCAACCGGCAGGGTTCCATCTGGAATGTTTATGTTCTCGGCAGGTATATCAACATGATCAAAAAGATGCTCATGCATAAACTTTACGTAGCTCTGCTTCTCGGTTGGCTCCATAGGATAGTACTCGTCGAGGTTGAACGTCACCACGTTTTTAAAGGACAAACCTTCCTCCTTATGAAGTCTAACCAACTCTCTATATAACGGAATTGGAGATGATCCAGTAGCCAAACCCAACACACAAACTTCACCCGACTTGGCCTTCTTGCCTATCAACTCAGCAATCTGTTGAGCGATTTTTTTCACAGCTTCTGCAGCCGTAGGATAAATGGTTGTTGGTATTCGCTCGTACCTTTCTCTAATCGACTCAGGTTCTGCACCCTCCCTAAATGGGGATGCATATTCAAATGGGTTGTAGTACTTCTGAATAACCTCAGCTGTCTTGTTCATACGTTTTTACTTTAAGCCATCTTAAAACCACAATGCAATTTTTTGCACAATTGGCTCTATGATTTTTGATCGCACATTCTATTTTGATGCAATATACCATAACATTTGGCTCCAGTACATTAAATTTTCGTGAAAAGCAGCAAAAGAATGCGTTGATTCTAACCCGTATTAGATTTAGTCGGCCAAAATTCGACGGCTTTAAAATCTATTTTTTTAGTTTTCAAACACTTCAGCAAACGATCCAAAAATGCAATTACTTGCACCACCCCTTTTATCCCCTGATTCTGTTGCCATAACACCCGTTTATGGGCTGCTTCAAAAACAAGATATCCAGTTTTTTGTGCAAACCAAAGCCCTACATACCTACCGGAAGGAATTAAGCATAAACCAACAACGCCAAAAACACCTAACTATCAACCAAAATGATTACCTTTGAGGAAAATTACAAGAACGATGATTAGAATTGGACAATTTAACCGATTGAGGGTGTCCAAGTTGCTCGGATTTGGAGCATACATGACGGACGGCACAGAAGAGATTCTTATGCCTACAAAGTTTTTACCCGAAGAGATAAAAGAAGGCGACAACATTCGAGTATTTGTATACCACGATAATGAAGGTAGACCAATAGCTACCACACAACTTCCCTATGCCTGCGTAGATCAGATTGCAACCTTAAAGGTGGTTGCCAACGGTGCCGCAGGAGGTTTCCTAGATTGGGGCTTGGACAAAGACTTGCTGGTGCCAAACTCTGAACAACGATTTAGACTTTCTATCGGACAAAAAGCGGTAGTTTGGATCTACATAGATGATAAAAGCGGTAGAATAGTTGCTTCGACTAAGCTTAACAAGTTTATTAAGGACCAAATTACGGGTCAAGAGTGCGACTACAAGCAAGGAGACGATATTGAGATCGTTATTGCTGAAACAACCACCCTTGGATATAAGGTTGTTGTTGATGGAACCTACTGGGGACTTCTTTACAAGAATGAAGTGTTTAAACCTATCGAAATTGGCGATAGAATGGACGCCTACATTAAGGAAATTCGTCCAGATGGCAAGATTGATGTAACCCTTCGCTCTTCAGAAAAGAATGAAGTTGAAGATCTTGGACAAACAATTATCAATCGCCTGAATGAAAATAACGGAGCGCTTCCATTTGGCGATAAATCGGATGCCGCAATTATTTATAGGGAGTTTGGCGTAAGCAAAAAGGTGTTCAAACGCTCGTTAGGAATGCTGCTTAAAGAAGGAAAAGTTCAGTTAGGAGACAATAGTATTACGCTAGTAAAGAAATAAAGGAGGGCTGAAATCAGCCCTCCTTTATTTTAATGCCTTTCCGGTTCGTGCTGTGGTAAATAGCAGCTCCATCTTTTTCATTATTTCTGGATTTGTTGCAGATACGTCACTTTTCTCGTACGGATCTACGCTTAAATCGTAAAGTTCGGTTTTCGTTTTTTCGGGATTGGCGACATTTAGCCTTACAGCCTTCCATTTTCCCATTCGAATGGCCTGCCTTTTTCCCATTTCATGAAACTCCCAGTAAAGATATTCGTGCTCTTGTACCTTTTTACCCATCAAAGTTGGATAAAAGGAGACTCCATCGATATTTTGGGGTGCCTTAACGGATGCTATATCGCAGATGGTGGGCATAATATCCCAAAAAGCGCCGACATGGTGGCTCACCTGCCCCGGTTTTACCTTTTTGGGCCACGAAACTATGAGCGGAGTTCGTATTCCTCCCTCGTAAAGGTCTCGTTTTATGCCCCTGTAGCCTCCATTGCTATTAAAAAAGTAGGGATCGTTACCACCTTCGGCATGAGGTCCGTTGTCGGAGGCGAACATTATAACCGTATTGCTGTCTATATTAAGCGACTTTAGCAGCGATTGAAGCTCACCGACCTGGCCGTCAAGCCAAGTTACCATTGCCGCATAGGCCGCATGCGGGTAGTCCTGCCGCCCATAATGGTTGCCAGGGAACGGTTTTTCGGGATACTTGCCGACAAAATCCTTAATATGCCTTTCTGGAAGCACCATTTCGGCATGAGGAACCGTAACACTCAGGTAAAGGAAGAATGGATTCCTTGAATTTGACCGAATAAAGGTCTTTGCATGGCTCATTATCTCCTCCTGCGACCATGTTTCATGGGCCGCATTCCGGTTTTCAGGATACTCAACGCGCCTATCGTTCTCCCATAAATGCTCGGGGAAGGCAAAATGAGCTTCCCTTTGGCAGTTATATCCGAAGAAGTAGTCGAATCCCATCTTGTTGGGCGTAGATACGGAGCCCGGATAGCCCAATCCCCACTTCCCTGTAATGCCCGTTCTGTAACCAGCTTGCTGCAAAAGTTTGGCAATGGTAACCGTAGTGGCAGGCATTGGCTGCTGTCCTTCTGGATCGACCTCCTCGTTACCACGAACTGCCGCATGTCCCGTGTGCATTCCAGTTAGTAGGGCGCAACGCGAAGGCGCGCTAACGCTGCTTCCCGTATAGTGGTTAGTAAACCGGACGCCATTAGAGGCCAACCGATCTAAATTTGGCGTAGTGTAGCGCTGCTGTCCGTAGCACGAAAGATCGCCGTAGCCCAAATCGTCGGCTAAAATGAATATTATATTGGGACGAGCACCTTTACCACTTGCCTTTTTATCCACCTTAGCTGCCATTGCGGGCATAGCACCCAGCAAAATCCCCGCAGCTATCAACTCTTTATTCCCCATTTAGCTCCTTCTTTGGTAATCTCTTCAACAATTATCAAAACTAAAGCTACTTTACGTACGAGCTAACCAGCTTGCTCCAAAGTATATAGCCATCACCAAGCAGATGTAGCCCATCGTTGGTATATTGGGGGTTAAGCAGCTCCGAATCGGGCATCTTGAACGATGAATATAGGTCGATAAAGGTGCAATTCTTAGCCTCGCAAACCGATTTAACTAAGCCATTAAGGATAATAACCTCCTTACCCTTACTAACATGGCCAGAAAACATGCTAAACGAGGGGTTCACAGGTAGCACACTCTGCACGTATATTTTGGTTTTTGGAGAATTTTGCTGCACGTTGTCGATGATTCGAACGATATTTTTCGAAATAGAATCGGGAGAGATGCCCGTAGCCAAATCGTTTATGCCGATCATCAAGAAAAGCTTTTTAGGTTTGTGTTGGGTTACCGAATTGATGCGGGCCAGCACCCCCTCCGAAATATCGCCACTGATACCAAAATTGAGAATGCTAGGATTGCCGAATAGCGTGCACCACTCGCCTCCATCGGTAATTGAGTCGCCAATAAAGATTATTCCGCCGCTTTTGTCAGTCATCTTTTCGAATAAAGTTGCACGTTGATAGTAGTAAGCAGAAAATTTGCGTGCTTGAGCATTGGCCATGGTTGCCAATACAAGCAAAAGTAGAAGTACGGTTAACCGATTTCTCATGGTTACGGGTATTAAATTAGGTGTTTTAGAATGGAGCAAGTTAGCATACTCTAAAAACATATAGCCATACCGTTCAAAATAAATTAATATTTTACAACATCCTACCAGTGTTATGTATGCCATTTATCTTTTACCGCTAATATAGAGGCATATGCGCTAAACATGGCGGCATAAATATCAGCTGCTACGTATCCCTATAAAAAAGAGGCACCCCGTAGCTGTAAACTACGGGGTGCCCTGCTCTATCTAAGACATTTAGTAGATAACCACCTCGTCGGCAAAGAGGAATCCCCTCTTACCGTTCTTAGCAAACACGCGTACGTAGCGAGCCGTCTCCCCTTTTAGGTCAACCTGAAAGGTTTTGAAGGTAAGCGACGTTTCGGTTGCCGAAATGTCGTTCAATACGGTCTTGACCTCCCTAAAGTTCTTTCCATCGTCGGAGAGCGAAACCACCACCGAGTCGGGCATGTACACGCCTGGCCCGATTTGCTGCATGAACGAAGCGCCCAAACGGTTCAGCTCGGTAGCGTTGCCCAAGTCAATGGTGACATCCATGTCGCCACCTTCGAATCCTTGCCACTGACCATCGCCGTAAGAAAGCGAACCTCTATAGCCATTTACCAGCGTTGCCTCCTTTTGGGCAGGATACTTGTTGGCGCTATAGGGGCTATTGTAAACCACCGGCCTACCAATTGCCTTGTGGAAGTCGACCTCTAGCATGTCGGGTTTGGCAACCATTTCGCCGTTTTCGATAATTGCGGCGCATATCTTTGCCGACCCAGAAAGCTCGAAGGTTCCCTTGTAAAGGTTAGATGCCGTTGTAGGCAAGCTACCATCGGTTGTATAGTAAATGGTTGGGTTAAGCTGCTCGCTAACCAGCGTTACCGAAACCTTTTTAGCCTCGTAGTCGAACTTTGGAACAATATCGAGCTTATAGGAAGGGCGACAGTAGCTCACATTTAGGCGTTGTAGCAGCAGGTAGTGCGCCTGTAGCCTCTGCTTAAAGTCGTCCCAGCTGCGGTTGGCTCGTTGTGTCCATACCACCTCCGAAAGGGCCAGCATACGCGGGAAAGCCATATGCTCAAGATGCTCGGTTGTGGGGATATACTCGGTCCATAGGCACGCTTGGGCACCAAGTACATGCTTTGCCTTGGCCGAATCTATCATTGATGGGATTGGCTCGTAGGCGTAAACCTTCTTTATGGGGAGAAAACCGCCAATTGCCAGCGGTTGGGTGGCCGGATCGGCCTGATAGCTGTCGAAGTAGCAGTAGCCGCCAGGAGTCATTATCACATCGTGGCCCATGTTAGCCGCATCGATGCCGCCCTGCTCGCCGCGCCACGACATAACGGTAGCCTCGGGAGCCAAACCTCCCTCAAGAATCTCGTCCCATCCCAGCAATCTGCGTCCTTTAGACTTCAAAAAGGTCTCCATCCTACGAATAAGGTAGCTTTGCAGCTCGAGCTCGTCCTTCAAGCCATTCTCCTTTATCCGGTTTTGGCACTTAGGGCACTTCTTCCAGTGCTCCTTATTGGCCTCATCGCCCCCAACATGAATGTATTTAGATGGGAAGATGGCCATTACCTCGGTAAGGACATCCTGAAGGAAGGTAAACGTTGAGTCATTACCGATACAAAACTCGCTACTCTCGTACGGTTTTCCGGTACACGAGAGGTTTGGGTAGGTAGCTAGCACCTCCTCCGAGTGTCCGGGCATCTCGATCTCCGGAATGACGGTAATTCCACGCTTAGCGGCGTAGTCCACCACCTCACGGGCATCATTCTGCGTGTAGTATCCGCCGTAGGCGTTGGCATTGCCCTCTTCGGAATATCGACGCTTAGAGGGCCACCATTTAGTCCAAGCCCCCAACGGACGCCATGCAGCCTTAGAGGTAAGCTCGGGGTACTTCTTGATCTCCAACCTCCAGCCTGCACCATCGGTTAGGTGCCAGTGGAAGGTGTTCATCTTGTATAGCGCCATTAAGTCGATAAAGCGCTTAATGAAGCTAACCGGGAAAAAGTGGCGAGACACATCGAAATGCATGCCCCTATAGCCAAAACGGGGATGATCGGTAATCTCTACGCATGGAATAGCGCTCATATCCTTCTGTGTAAGCGAAAGCTGGGTAAGAGTGCTAGCCCCGTATAGCGCACCAACCTTAGTGCGGGCATATACTACGGCCAGCTGCGGCGTTACCACCAGCTTGTAGCCGGCACTATCGGCAATTTCGCGCGCTGTTGCCTCTATAAAAAGCACCTGCGCCTTAGCCTTTCCCTTTTTATCGGTGCTTACCGATAGGTTTGCCTGGTTGGCAAACAAGCTTGCCGCATCGGTAAACGACTTATCGCTATAAACAAGCACATTGCTGGATAAACGAAGGATTCCCCCCCTCTCGACAACCAGAGCTGGTTTGGGGATGATGTTAACCCGGCCAGAAATTTGGGCGTTAGCCCCTCCAGCAACGGTAAGCATCAGCATGGCGGCCATAAGCCTGCCAGATTTTGCCATAATCATACTGTGGTAAATTAAATTTATGTTTGGTGTTAGAGTATTTTTGCTAGCAGCACGAAGCTCCACAGGACTTCCAGTGCAATCATCGCGCAAAATAAGTATAAACGGCGATGAATGGAGCTAATATAGGGGGTTATTCCAAAAGTTCTACCACATATGTCATACAAATTGCCAAACTTTTTGGGCAATGTTCGAAGAAAGGGCAAAATCTACCAGTATAAATTAGAGGTGTTGTAGAAGCAGGTTGCACTTGGCTATACAAATCGGTCTAAATTTGTGCGCAACATATCTAAACACCAATGAAGACCTGTAACCCAAAGAAAAATGCGCTACTGCTGGTAGGCCTTGGAGCGGCAACATTGCCCGCTGCCGCCCAAAAGCAGGTGCATAAGGAGGCAAAGCGCCCCAATATTGTGCTACTGATGACCGATCAGCAGCGATTCGACGCCGTTGGCTACGTTAATAGCGCCGTAGAAACCCCAAATCTGGATAAGATGGCCCAAGATGGCGTCATTTTCCGCAATGCCTACACCTCGGCGCCCAGCTCTACCCCCGCCCGTGCAGGACTTCTTACCGGACAGTCGCCTTGGCAGCACGGAATGCTTGGTTATGGACAGGTAGCCGAGCAATATCCCAACGAGATGCCGCGAATGCTAAGCCAAGCGGGCTACTATACCGTTGGAGTAGGCAAAATGCACTGGTTTCCTCAACGAAACCTGCACGGTTTTCATAAAACCCTGCTCGATGAGTCGGGACGCGTAGAGGATAAAGGCTTTACTAGCGACTACAGAAAGTGGTTTGCCCAGCAAGCACCAGGCATAAACCCCGATTCTACGGGTATTGGGTGGAACGATCATGCCGCCAAGGCCTACGTATTGCCCGAAAGGCTACACCCAACCGTATGGACTGCCCAAACCGCCATCGACGAAATTAGGAGCTCCGACAGCAACCATCCGCTATTTATCAAGATATCCTTTGCCCGTCCGCATAGTCCGTACGATCCGCCTCAACGATTTCTTGACATGTACGCCAGTACAAAGATCCAAGAACCCGCAGTAGGCGACTGGGATGCCGATTTTAAGAAGGAAAACAGCGCACCAGATGCCGCTTGGGGCGACTTTGGGGCAGAGCATGCCGTAAAGTCGCGCCGCCACTACTACGCCTCGGTAACATTTATCGACGAGCAGGTGGGCCATATCATACAAGCCCTAAAGGAAAAGGGCATTTACGACAACACGCTTATCCTATTCACCTCCGATCATGGCGATATGCTGGGCGATCACTACCTATGGCGAAAGACATACGCCTACGAAGGGTCGGCGCATATCCCAATGTTTATGAAGCTGCCCAAGGGTATGAAGACCGCTATCAAGAGAGGTACCACCTTAGACAATCCCGTAGAGCTCCGCGACGTGCTACCAACCTTCCTTGAGGCGGCAGGCATAGGGCAACCCAGCAATATGGATGGGCAGTCGATGCTAGCGCTGGTAAAGAACAGGAAAACTACGTGGCGCAGCTACATCGATATGGAGCATACCACCACCTACTTTGCCCATAACTACTGGTGCGCCCTTACCGATGGCAAGATGAAGTACATCTGGTTTTTCGATGGCAGCCAGCAGCTGTTCGATCTAAGGCAAGATCCCTACGAGCGGCACGACCTAAGCCTGCAACCCCAGAGCGCTAAGGAGCTAAAGCTGTGGCGCGGGCGTATGGTGGAGCACCTTAGGGAGCGAGGCGAAGAGTTTGTAAAGAATAACGAGCTGGTTATTCGTCCAAAGGCCATGCTATACTCGCCAAACTACCCTAAAAAAAGGTAGATAACCGCAATTTAATGGCAACATATAGCAGCGTTGGTTTGATCCCAAAGAAAGAGCTCCTAAAAGGCTATTTCGGGGTATCGAACCAACGCTGCTCCTTTTAAAATCGGCCACCTGCACCAACAAATAGCAACCAATAGCAACGCAACCCCACCACTAGCTTAAAGGAAATGCTCCATTCTACCATTTAAGTAGCCATCAAATAAAATATGACAAGCTATTAAACCGATATATTAAAGCATTACCATACGATTATACCTGCAATAGGATCATATAATATACCTATTTTATTCCAACTTTATGAGCCAAACAATTAAAACCTACACCCATTTATATTCGACCAGCTACCATAAACAATATAATATGGCTCCATAAAAATCAATTGTACGTTATAAATAATATATATCGGAGCCTATACAACCAATACCTAATGCTATTTGGCTGCATATAAATAGCGATTAAAATAAATCGAGCGCCTTCGTAACCCAACATAAAGGCAAAGGCTACCAGTTTAGGCAATGCCATACCGCAACTAGAGAGCAATAGCAGGCAATGTTGCTCCATCGCAATTGAATGTAATGGTCATTCCATCCATTCAAAATATCAAATAGGGCAATCCCTATTTACTTTATAGCAGGTGTCGGTAAATATGGATTATGAGGCTGCCATTAATGCTCCAACCAGTACTAATAGCTGGTGCAGCTGAAGCTACAGCAATAAAACATAGTCAGCTTTCAATCAGTTCTATGCGTTTAACACATGATGTATACATTCATTTGAGCTAGTTGTATACCAATTTTAATATATACATATACGAATTAGGGCTTATATATATACATCAAATAAAATGAAAAGACATTTTTTTATAAAATTATCAACTTTTTTTATACATCTAAAAATGCAATATACGCATTATAATGCATTTTTTATAAAACCAACCTATTCAAACTTCATTTTTTTTCAATTTTACCTATTGACATGTTTATTTGATTTTTTATAAATTTGGATTAACGATTAATCAATTAGATTATGAACCAGAACTACTTTTTATTTTTAACTAATTCTACCCAAGCCGTAGAAATGATTAGGCAATTTGAACAGCTACTTCAATTTCCCCCTATTAATAGAATTATAAGTGTGGTTGCCGATTTGCAGAATCAATCTTTCGAATGTATTAGTATAATCAATATGGGACGTAATCCATACGTTGATCAAATACAGAAGTCAAAGGGTGTAGTAATTGAAACAACCACGTGGGTTAAGGACAAGCTAAGATCACATGGTTCAGAAACGAATAATCAGGAAATCATAAGGCTAGCCAATCTTCCCAAAACCGAGTGGGTTTACAAGCCAAACGAGGTGTTTATATCCTATATTAATAGCATCATAGGCTGCCTTGATAAGAATAAGGAGCAGCTGGTGCTTTACAAAGTAACTGACGACAAAATTAGCAGCTACAAGTCGGAGTTTGCCACCTTTAACGATTATATAAAACAGCAGCAGG
The DNA here is from genome assembly GCF_000798815.1 of Alistipes sp. ZOR0009. Taxonomy (NCBI): domain Bacteria; kingdom Pseudomonadati; phylum Bacteroidota; class Bacteroidia; order Bacteroidales; family Rikenellaceae; genus Alistipes; species Alistipes sp. ZOR0009. Next base: position 28,106 of record NZ_JTLD01000011.1, read on the forward strand.
AGCATATTGTAAAGTATGAATCTGCCCAGCTTAAGATAGATACCTTTATTGAGAGCCTAAAGGAGCGAACCCGCGAGCTGATGATGCACGTTAAGGCCTTTGAGGTTGACTATCCCGATAAGGTAAAGCCAATAATGGCCCTACTCATTATCCCAAATCCTAAGTTCAAAGGTATTGTTTCCTTATTCTGCAAGGTTACTGACGAGGTTAAGATTCCGTTAGTTAACGCCACCATAGAGTTATACAAAGACCCTAAGCAGAAAATCTTTAATATGATAGAGGCAGACAGGAGTAAGATTGATGAGCTAGGCCCCTGCACGCTTACCCGAACAACAGGCAGCTGCGGTATATGCCAAGGGCGCGATATGGAGGCAGGAGAGTATACCGTAATAATCCGTATGTATGGATACGAGACCTGTGTTACTCACATTTTTGTGAACAACGCCAACGTGGCCATGCTTGAGGTGCAGCTCAAGAAAATTCCTATCTCAAAATTCAACACCCGGTAGGCTTAATCAATACATCCTCTTAATACCCTTCCCCACAGCTGTGCGCTATGCCTAGCTGTGGGGTTTATTTTTGAGGTACAATACGGATAACCCTCTGTCCTACTCTAAACCTTACAGCATATACCTCATTAAGCAACCATTCCGAGGCAAAATCCCCGCATTCGAGACCAATTGCCGTCAGTTGGGCCATGTTGCTAGCTATAGCTGATGGTACTTTCCGGTAACCTTAACCGCCAAGTCCCTATTGGGTATGCCAGCCTACCTATTCCAATGCCCGTTGGACAATCGAGAATTAGCTATATATTAGCCATGCCTTCAAAAACAGCGGTTATACACCCACCTAGCGGCAGCCAAGCCACCTTAGAGGTTATATATGCCACCATGTTAGGAATCCACAAGCGCTGCAAGTAAATCGAGGCAAACCAGCCTGCAAGCAGATGCTCTGAGGTGTAGGTCAAGAAAATAAGAAGAACAATGAAAAGGAATAGAGTACGATATACGCTATATATTGCCTTAACGGTAGCGGCAGGATTGGCATCGAGGCATTTTTCGGGGCTACTTCCCCAATGGGTTAACCTCTACCTAGGCGATGCGCTATGGGCCTTAATGGTTTTCTGGATGGTTGGATTTGCCTTTCGGCACAAAGATAGCCGCTGGGTGGCAGTTGTGGCGCTCCTTTTTTCGTACGGCATAGAGCTAAGCCAGCTCTACCATGCCCCTTGGATAGATGCCATAAGGCATACCACCCTTGGCGGACTGGTGCTGGGCTTTGGATTCCTGTGGAGCGACATGCTATGCTATACGGTAGGCATTGGCGCCGGATTTTTGCTAGAAAGGTACCTTTGCTTAGGCTGTAGGCAGCAGTAAGCCCAAACGTTGGTACCTATCGGGGCGAATAGCAAACTACAATATCTTTATGGACTAAAATATAGGAAACAAATGGCGTATAGCAGGGTTAACAGACCTAATATTCTGGTAGTATGCGGAAAAAATAAAAAAAGGAGCAGAACTGCGGAGCACATTTTTAAGAACGATAGCCGATTTAGCATTAGCTCGGCAGGGCTTAGCCCCAAGAGCGAAAGGAAAATATCAGAAAATGATCTAAACTGGGCCGATCTTATCCTCGTTATGGAGTCGGATCACCGAGCAAAAATCAGGGAGGTGTACAGCTATATGGATATTCCCAGAATTAAGGTGCTTGACATTCCGGATGACTACGAATTTATGGATAAAGATCTGGTAGAAATGCTCACAGATAAGGTTAACGAAGCATTCGATAGCCTTAAGCCATAGAATTAGCCCTCCTAGGGACATAAATATCCAGTAAGTTAAGAAACCATTCAATACCGTTAGCGATATGTCCACCAACAAGCCTAGGTTAGCCATAATTTCCGATCTATGGGGTACAAGAGGCACCGAATGGGTAGAGTACTACCTCCAAAGCTTGAAGCCAACGTACGATGTAGCCTTCTATGACAGCTGTATGCTAGCCGGATTCGATTGTACCAACCTACAGGAGGAGGAAATACATGGCAAAATGGTTGCAGGGGGCATCGAAGCAGCCGCAGCAAGGCTACTAGAGCAGGAAAAGGGTCCCGTTGATATTCTGGCCTTTAGCGTTGGAGGTACAATAGCATGGAAGGCCATGCTATTGGGGCTAACCGTGGGCAGTGTCTACCTGGTATCCTCCACCCGACTACGCTACGAAACCTCCAAGCCCGAGGCTAAAATTTATCTTACCTATGGCGAAGCAGACGAGTATAGGCCTTCGGAGGAGTGGTTCGAAGAGCTGGGCTTAGAACATATACTAATAAAGCACGAAGGGCACACCCTATACCGAAAAGAGAGCAACGCAAGGCGTATTTGTGAGCAGATAAAAGGAAAACAAGCACTACAAGTCTAAACAAATTAGTTGGAAAATTTCAGGTAGCGACCTATTAAACAACCAGCTAGCCGTAAAAACAGCCTGCGTATGCCTCTACATAAATTATTATAAGGTGAATGTAATATTACTTATAAACATACGTCTCTTATAGGTAAACATATCGGAGAATATTGGCGCGTTTTTGAAAAAAACTAATTTTACCGCATCCATCAGATAAACATTAAATAATATATATAGCTATGAAGAAAATGATCCTAATGGCATTCCTGCTACTATCAATAGCAGCAGCAGGACAGCAGTCCACCAAACAAGACACCCTAAACGTTTTTCCCAAACCTAAGGTAGATAGACGGGTGGAGCTGATGAGTATCGTATTTAGGCTAGCCGGCAATGAGGAGTATAGCGGCGAATACTTCAAAAATTACATTCGTGATATCCACAACCATTTTGATACGCTTAAAAACCACCCGCTAATTGCGTTTGCAACCAAGCTGCGCGAGGAGAATGGGGTGAGCTACGACGCAGTTATGAAGATGGCATTTCACATTGGGCAGCCGCCGCTCTTCATTCCGCAGGTTAACTTTGACGATGCGGTACCCGAGCAACGTTGGGGGAAGGAAAATGCCATGAAGTTTATTGAGCTGCTACGCGATTTCTACACCGTTAGCCACTTTGAGGAGTTCTACACCGCCCATGCGGCGCTATATACCCTTGCAGAGGAGCGCTTTTTGCCCATTTATAAATCGCTAAATATCGATTGGTATAACCAGTATTACGGCACTACGCCCAACGGAACGTTCAACGTACTGATATGCATGGGCAACGGAGGCGGTAACTACGGAGGCAAGATCGTGTTTCCCGATGGTAGGGAGGATGCCTACGCGGTTATGGGAACTTGGTCGGTTGATAGCACGGGCAATCCGGTATACCGAAAGCAAAGCTACTTCCCTATCCTGGTTCACGAGTTTAACCACTCGTATGTAAACCCTATTATAGACAAGAATAAGCAGCAGCTCGAGAGTTCGGGGAAAATAATGTTCGAACCCGTTGAAAGGAAGATGAAGAGAATAGCCTATGGCAGCTGGCAAACGATGATGTACGAGTCGTTGGTGAGGGCATCGGTAATCCGCTACCTCATTAAATACGATACCTACAGCAATGCCAGGTCTCAGCTTATAGACGAGGTTGGTAACGGCTTTTACTGGATGCAGGGGCTAACCAACCTGCTATCGGAGTACGAGCATCGAAGGGATAAATACCCCACCTTGGAGAGTTTTATGCCCAAAGTAGCGCAGTTTTACGATAAGTACGCCAAGCAGAGCCCTAAAATGTACGAGCTAAAGCGTTAAAAGCTGATTTTTTTACGACAACTAAACATATATCATTAAAACAGAGGAAATGAAAGCAAGATTTTTGATGGCTATCGGGGCTATCCTGCTGATATCTGCAGCAAATGCCCAAGATAAGCAACCTGTAATCAGGTCAAACTCCAATATTGCCTATATTAAAGAAGAAGGTAAGGCAACTCGGATTAAATGGAACATCGTCCCAACGCAAAAGCTCGACATCTACGGCACATCGGCCAAAAAGGTAACCTTTTATACCGACGTAGACTCTATTTCGTTTAAGGTAAAGCCCCAAACAGGTGTATGCAACTTTACTATTGTGGTAAATGGAAAAGATTCTGCCCGAACACAGATTAAATATCAGCCATCGAAGCTCGATGTGCTAAAGAAGGCTGCCAAGTATAACCCTTCGGATAGCAGATACATCCCCGACTTTACCTACCAAGCGGCCAACAACCCCAACCTAGTCAGAATCAGAACGGAGCTAAAGCTCGATTCGATAGCTGGTACAGGTAGCCAAACGCTAAAGATCCTAAACCTTCTACACTGGGTGCATACCACCGTTAGGCACGATGGCAATAGCACAAATCCCAAGATCAAAAACGCCATCGACCTGCTAAACGTATGCAAGGCCGAGAAAAGAGGAATCAACTGCAGAATGATGGCAACCATGCTGAACGAATGCTACCTTGCTATGGGCATAAAATCGAGGTTTATCACCTGCATGCCCAAGGAGCTAGAGTTTGACGACTGCCATGTTATCAATATGGTTTACAGCGACGACCTTAAAAAGTGGCTTTGGATAGACCCCACCTTTGATGCCTACGTGATGGATGAAAAAGGAGTGCTGCTAAGCATTCAGGAGGTAAGAGAAAGACTTATAAAGGGACTCCCTCTGATTCTGAATCCAAGCGCCAACTGGAATAATGAGCAGCAGCAGGTAAAAGAGGAGTATCTCGAAAACTATATGGCCAAAAATTTATACCGCTTTGAGACCCCTTTAAGCAGCGAATATAATACCGAAACCAGAGAATCGGGAAAGACAATCCAGTATGTAGAGCTACTTCCGCTCGATGCCGTAAAGCAGGAGCCTCAAAAGACAGAGGAGACCAACATCAATACAGGCGTAAAGTTCCTAAACTATAAGACAAACAACCCCAACCTGTTTTGGGCTAATCCAAAGTAAGCATTATGGAAGAACAAACCTACAGCATCCAATACGGATCGCTCAGCCTTACCGAGTCGACTGTAGAGATAAGCATACCTAAGCGTACGCAAATAGTGAATATCCTACTCGCTGTTATCTGGTTTATTTGGGGATTAGCAAAGATGTACAAATCCAACTTCCAAGAGGTGGACGTAGATCTCGTCATTGGAGCGTTACTCATCATAAGCTCCATCTTCTGGGGAAGACAGGCTATGAATTATCTACGAAATAACAGCATCAGCTACCAAGATATTGTTAGCGTGAAGGTAAAATACATCAACTTTCAAAGGAAATATAGGGTAACGTTCAAAATTGCCCCTTCAAAAAGGAAAGTTCTACTTGGCAACTTTAATGAGTACGAAGCCAACGAGCTGATTAAAATATTAAACAGCAAGCATGTTAACGTAGAATTTTAAAGAGCGAGGCAGCTTCACTCCTATCCGAACAAACAAAAAGCACATCGATCCACCTTCGATGTGCTTTTTGTTTAGCTCCCTTCCAATGCCTATAAAATGAGCCTACATCTACCACCTTCAGCAGTTCTTATAGCATCGTAGGCCAACAACAGGGCACCGTATGGAGCCATAGACAGGTATTTTTGAATGGTTAGCGCTTCACCCCACGCACAATAAACGATATCCCCTGCTGACCTGTGGTGGAAATCATCAGCGCCTCAAAAAGCGGCTCGAAACCACGCCTAGTAGTTGCCCAATCAAATACAAAGTTGCCCCCACTTCCTCCACCGTTGTCGTTCTTGGCAATAATAATCTCCAACGTTTCGAGCGGAGCAACCTTAATGGGCTTGGATAGATAGCGTTTTACCAGCTTACCTGCGGTAGTAAAGTAGTCGGCTTTGACTATAAAGCAGGTGTCTGTACTACTTATGTTATGAATGCTTACCGTAGAAGTTAGCGCATACGAATCGTTTTGGGTTCGTTCGTACACCTCCGAGTAGACAGGCAGGTAAGTGCTACCGTAAGTAAGGCTATCGTACTTCGATATGTCTACAACCCTACCGTTTGTATCGAGCTTATCGGTACTTGGTCCCTGTTTAGGGCTATGGCAGGATATGAACAGAGGAATTGCAAGGAGAAATAGGCTTGTTAGCTTCATACCAAATAGATTTTAATGCTAAATTTTGATACGTCCATCCGCAATATAGCAGTTTTAGGGGAGAAATACGCACCCCAACCACACATTCACACCCCATTCGGGCTTATCATCCCCCCTTTTTTGATTAATCTCAAATTTTCGAACATCGTTACCCGATCAACGCCTCTTTTTTCTACCTTCGTTGCTATAATACCCATATCAAAATGCCGTAAATCCAACCTCGATCATCCGTATTGGACGACATGGCACACGTTTAACCTCTAAAAAATCACCGCTAATGAAAAAGCTGGTAAGCTTAACGTTTAGCTTGCTGGTAGCCTCGCAGCTACTGGCTCAAACCTACACACCTACTCCCGAAAACATCAAAGCTCGCGCGGAATTCGACAGCTCACGCTTTGGAATGTTTATCCACTGGGGGCCATCGAGCATTCTTGGTGCTGGTGAATGGGTTATGAACAACCGTAACATCCACACCGACGACTACCAAGTGCTGCCCAAATTCTTCAACCCCATCGATTTTGACGCTCGTAAGTGGGTTGCGACCGCCAAAGAGGCCGGAATGAAGTATATAACGCTCATCTCGCGCCACCACGACAGCTTCAGCATGTGGGATACCAAGCAATCGGACTTCAACATAATGAATACGCCCTTTAAGCGCGACGTGGTGAAGGAAATTGCTCAGGAATGCCAACGTCAAGGAATAAAGCTATGCCTATACTACTCGCTGCTAGATTGGAAACGTGCGGACTACCAGTGGGAAACTGGGCGCACAGGAAAGGGAACTGGACGTACCGCACCAAGCAGCTGGCCAAGCTACATCAACTTTATGAAAGCACAGCTGACAGAGCTGCTCACCAACTACGGTCCAATTACTACCATCTGGTTCGATGGTCACTGGGATCAGCTCGACAATGATACCGATAAGAATCAGGTGTCGAAGGTAGATTGGCACTACAACGAAATATATACGCTTATTCACCAGCTGCAGCCACAGTGTTTGGTAGGCAATAACCACCATCTTAGCCCACTACCAGGCGAAGACTTCCAGATGTTTGAACGCGATCTACCCGGCGAAAACAAGGGAGGCCTAAGCGGACAATCCGTTTCTGCCCTTCCGTTGGAGACATGTGAGACCATAAACGGCTCATGGGGCTTCAATATCACCGATCGTAAGCACAAAAGTGCCGAAGAGCTGGTACATTACCTTGTACGTGCCTCGGGCTACGGGGCAAACCTGCTATTAAACGTGGGTCCAATGCCCAACGGAGAGATAGTTCCCGAGCATGTGGCTCTACTCAAGCAGGTAGGTCAATGGTTAAAGGTGAATGGAGAGACAATTTATGGCACAAAGGGAGGATTTATAAAGCCACAGGAATGGGGATGCATTACCCAAAAGGGGAATACCTACTATATCCACATTCTTAAGAACGATGGAAAGCCAATTTCTCTAGAATTTCCGAAGAAAGTGAAATCAATGAATCTGCTTGAAGATAAATCGGCAAAAGTTGCCTATACCACTAAGGGAAAAACAACCACCATCAACCTATCAACCATTACTCCAAATCCGATAGATACCATTATTGAGGTTACAGCTAGGTAACCAACCAAGCATAACGAAGGGCTACCCAACTGGTAGCCCTTTTTTTTATACTGTTAGTAAAAGATTCTAAGCAACATCTTACATATTTGCCTAAATTTTGGTCGCCATTTTTTGGCGAATATTACTGATTTAAACCACTACAAACAGATGAAAAAACGTATTCTAGTAGCCGGCGCAGCAATTTGCCTGCTTTCCAATGAGGGAGTAGCGCAGATTTCCAAAAGCGACTACGAAAGGGTTGACACACTCTCCCGTTTAAATGGCTACTTCTACAACAAAGCGGTAAAGCCAACCTGGATAGAAGGCACCAGCAGATTTTGGTACCTAAACCACGAGCGAAGTGGCGATAAGTACTACCTTGTTGACGCCACTAAAGGAGTAAAGCAGCATCCCTTTAATGCAGATTCGCTAGCAGCCAAGCTCGGTAAGGCAACTGGATCTACAATCAACCCATCGAAGCTCCCATTTACCCAAATCTCCTTTCTTGATAACCTTAAAAAGGTATCTTTTGAGCATAATGGCAGCAAATGGCTCTTTGATGTAACCACTAATAAGCTAGAGCAAATACCCAATCCAGTAAGTGTTGCAGACAAAAAGGAGGAAAGGGTAACCTCTCCCGATGGTTGCTGGCAGGCATACATCTCCGATTTCAACCTTTTTGTATACAACCTTAAGGATAAAAAGGAAATACGCCTATCGTACGATGGCGTATCTAACAGCTACTACAGCACAGAGCTGATATGGTCGCCAGATTCTAAAAAGATTGCCACCACAAAGGTGAAGGATGTAACCGAACGGAAGATTCCGCTAATTGAATCTAGCCCATCCAGCCAACGTCAGCCAATCTTAAAATGGATTGACTACGCCAAACCTGGCGATGCCCTTCCGCTATACACCCCTGCACTATTCGATATAGAGAAAAAGAAGCAGGTTGCCATTAACACCGACGCATATACCAACCAGTACTACCTCTCGCTTACAGGATGGAGAAAAGATAGCAGAGCCTTTACCTTCGAATACAACCAACGCGGCCATCAGGTTTATCAGGTTGCAGAAGTTGAGGCAGCAACAGGAAAGATTAGGACGCTGGTAAACGAACAATCAAACACCTTTATAGAGTACTACAAAAACTTTCGATACGACATAAATGATGGAAAGGAGATGTTTTGGCTCTCCGAAAGAGACGGATGGAAGCATCTTTACCGCATAGACTGCACAACTGGAAGGGCAAAGCAGATAACCAAAGGCGAGTGGGTAGTACGCGAAGTCGAAAATGTAGATGAAGAGAGGCAGCAGATTATTTTTAAAGCCTCTGGAATGAATAAAGGTGAAGATCCCTACAACATTCACTACTATAGCGTAAAGTTTGATGGCAGCTCACTCACCTGCCTAACACCCGAAAAAGGCAACCACACGGCCACCTTCTCGAAGGATTACCGCTATTTCGTAGATGCCTACTCCAAACCCGACACCATCCCCGTAAGCGTGCTAAGAGATGGTGCTACAGGTGCAATTATTACAAAGTTAGAGGCTGGAGATATCAGCGATATAGTAGCAAAAGGATGGCAAACGCCAGAAGCGTTTAGCGCAAAGGGAAGAGATGGCAAAACCGATATTTGGGGAACGATCCTCCGTCCCACCAACTTCGACCCCAAAAGGCTGTATCCTGTAGTAGAAATGATATATGCAGGGCCTCACGATTCGCATGTACCCAAAGATTTCATGATATACCACCACTTATGCTCGCGCCTATCCGATTTGGGCTTTATTGTAGTTCTAATTGATGGCATGGGAACGGGAAATAGGTCCAAAGCATTCCATGATGTATGCTGGAAAAACCTAAAAGACGCCGGATTCCCCGATCGTATCGCTTGGATTAAGGCTGCTGCTGCAAAATACTCCTACATGGACACCAGCAGAGTTGGTATTTATGGCTGGTCGGCAGGCGGACAAAACGCAATGGCTGCACTTCTCTTCCATAACAACTTCTACAAAGCCGCCGTTTCGCTTTGCGGATGTCACGATAACCGCATGGATAAGATCTGGTGGAATGAGCAATGGATGGGATATCCGATTGATGAATCGTACTCTGCGTGCTCGAATGTAGACAACGCTTGGCGACTAAAAGGAAAGTTACTCCTTATCAACGGCGAACTCGACAACAATGTCGATCCTGCATCGACACTCCAGGTAGTTTCGGCGCTTATAAAGGCAAATAAGGACTTCGAACAGCTCTACCTGCCAGGATTTAGCCACAACCTAGGCGCACCTTTTGTAATGCATAAAATACACGATTTCTTTGTAAAGACGCTACAAAAGCAAAACGTACCAGAATGGTAAAAAAGAAGCCGTTTCAAGATTATTGAAGCGGCTTTTTCTTTTCTCCTTTATTCGCTACCGATGTCTATCTTTTAACACCTGCATTACCTCGTCCCACGAAAAGCCTTTAGCAGCCAGCAGCACTGTTGTGTGAAACATTAAATCGGCCGCCTCGTTTATGAAAAGATCCTTATTGTCGTCTTTCGCTTCAATAACCAGCTCTACGGCCTCTTCTCCAACCTTTTGTGCAATCTTATTTATTCCCTTCTTAAATAGCTTAGCAGTATAGGACAACTCCGTATTCATAGCTTGCTTACGCTGATTTACAACGGCTTCCAACTGGTAAAGAAAATCAATACTTCTGGCTCCATTTGTCTCATTCCAACAGGTATCAGATCCGGTATGACAGGTTGGTCCGTATGGTTGCGCCTTTACAAGAAACGCATCCCCATCGCAGTCTACGGCAATATCAACCAACTTAAGATAGTTTCCACTCTCTTCTCCTTTAGTCCATAACCTATTTTTACTTCGACTAAAAAAGGTAACCAGACCTACTTCCAACGTTTTCAAATAGGCCTCCTCGTTCATATACCCCAACATTAGCACCTTTGCAGTAGAGGCATCCTGTATTATTGCGGGAACTAGCCCTCCTTGCTTCTCAAAATTTATCTTCATAACATTCATCATTAAACACTGAGCGCACATAAAGGCCTCTTCGGCACAACTGTAGCGCAGAACTTAACTAATCCTATTCGTTAACCTCTCATTAGTATCCCCCTACCAGCTAAATAGTGCTTTAAGTGGGGTATTTGAATTTCTCCAAAATGGAAAACACCTGCAGCCAAAGCGGCATCCACCCTTGCATCGGCAAAAACGTCGTAAAAATCACTCATTCTGCCAGCTCCGCCCGAAGCAATAGTTGGAATGGTGAGCATATCCGAAAGTGCAGCAAGCGTTTGGGTCGCATAACCACCATGTACTCCATCATTATCCATCGATGTAAATAGAATCTCACCAGCCCCCAGTTCCTCTGCACGCTTTGCCCACGTAAAAAGATCCAAACGGGTAGATATTCGTCCTCCATTCAAATGTACCAACCACCGTCCGTCAACCATTTTGGCATCTATAGCTACCACCACACACTGGCTTCCAAATTTTGCAGAAAGATCTTCAATCAGCGATGGATTACGAGCGGCAGAAGAGTTGATTGCAACCTTATCGGCACCATTTTGTAGCAAAATTGAGGCATCCGCCACCGACGAAATACCTCCACCAACGGTAAATGGAATATTTATACGCTCTGCAATTTGCAAAACCAAGTCGGCAAAAGTACGACGTCCTTCATGAGTTGCCGTAATGTCTAAAAAGACAAGCTCATCGGCACCACCTTGGGCATATATATCAGCCAGTTCGATGGGATCACCAGCATCTTTCAACTTAATGAAGTTGGTACCTTTTACTGTTCTTCCATTCTTGATGTCCAAACAGGGTATAATCCTCTTTGTAAGCATACTAAACCTCCATGGTTAATTGATCAATATCAAGCATACCCTCGTAAATGGCCTTACCAACAATAGCTCCACAAACACCTATTTTCTTTAATTCTCTAACCTCTTTAATAGATGCAACACCACCGCTAGCCACCAAGTCGATCTTGTTGAATTCTGCAAGCAGACGAGCGTAAAGATCAAGAGCACTACCGGCAAGCATTCCATCTCTACTAATATCTGTACAAATAAATTGGGTTGCTCCGTAGCTTAAGTAGGTTGATATAAAATTAATTATATCAACATTTTCAACACTACACCAACCTTCTGTTGCTAACTTTCCATCAATTACATCGGCTCCAATAATAATACGAGAACTTCCCCATCTGCCTAGCCAGCTACACACCTCCGTCGGATTCTTTACGGCAACACTCCCTGCCGTAACAGCACTAGCACCAGCGTCAAATACCATAGAAACACTTAGTTCTGTACGTAGACCACCTCCATAATCAATTTCCAAGTTCGTTTTGCTAGCAATTGACTCCAATATCGACAGGTTTACAGGAGTTCCCTGCTTTGCTCCATCCAAATCAACAAGATGTAAATAGCGAAAGCCCTTATCGGCAAACATTTTGGCAACTTCTAAAGGATTGGAGCTATATACCTTTTTCGTATTGTAAGCTCCTTTGGTAAGCCTTACGCACTGGCCTCCTATAATATCTATTGCAGGAATTATTTTCATTGTTACAACTTTAAAAAGTTAAGAAGTAGCTGCTCGCCAACCGCTCCGCTTTTTTCTGGATGAAACTGGCATCCGTAAAAATTATCACGCTCTAGAGTAGCGCTAAATGGAAGTATGTAATCACATGTAGATGAGGTCATATTACAAGTTTCGGCATAGTAACTGTGTACAAAATAGCAATACGCTCCCTCCTCAATTCCCTCAAAAAGAGCTCCCCGTAAACGTTGAAAGGTATTCCACCCCATATGAGGTATCTTTGCTGCAGCAGGAAACTTTTTTACAGATGTATCAAAAATTCCCAACCCTTTTGTAGTCCCCTCCTCCGTTCGGATACACATAAGCTGCATTCCCAGGCAGATACCAAGAACTGGAACCTTTAATTCTGGAATTATTAAGTCTAGCCCAGATGCTTTCAAGGAAGACATAGCCGGACGAGCATGTCCAACCCCTGGAAAAACAACTTTAGATGCATTTACAATGGTCTCCTTATCGCTAGTAAGCAAAACGTTAGCACCTAATCTGCGAAGCGCAAATTCAACAGACTTAACATTTCCCGCTCCGTAATCAATAATTACTACATTATCCATCATATTACACCTTTAGTAGAGGGTATATCATTGTTGTGCTGGGTAATATCCCGCCTTACTGCTATTTTTACAGTCCTTGCAAGGCCTTTAAATATTGCTTCTGCAATATGATGCTCATTCTCTCCGTTTGCTCTAATATGCAGGTTACAACGTGCCCCTTCGACAAACGATTTAAAGAAATGCTTTATCAGTTCGGTGGGCAAATCCCCTATTTTTTCACGCCTAAATACAACATCCCACTCCAAATGTGATCGACCGCCCCAATCGAGAAGTATAGAAGCACTAGACTCATCCATTGGCAGCATAAAGGCGTATCGCTCGATGCCAACCTTGGCTGCTAATGCCCTATTAAACGCCTCTCCAAGTACAATTGCAGAATCCTCTACGGTATGATGCTCATCTACATGTAAGTCGCCCTTTACCGTTAACAACAAATCGATACCCGAATGCTTGACAAACAGCTCCAGCATGTGATTTAAAAATCCGATACCGGTATCAATAGCTCCCTTGCCACTCCCATCAATATTTAAGCTGAGCGAGATATCTGTCTCCTTAGTAGTGCGCTCAATACTTATCTGCCTCAATCCAAATCGAAGTACTTCGTACACCTTTTCCCACGAACGCGTCTCTAAAGCAATGCACGAACTCAACTCTTCGACCCCATGTTGAAGTTCGAAAGTTCCTAAACCACTTTCATCATTTAGCCAAATAGCCCTACAGCCTATATTTTTTGCCATTTTTACATCTGTAACCCTATCGCCAATCACAAATGAGCTTTCAATGTCAAAATCACCGTTTAAATACCGTTTTAGCATACCTATGTTGGGTTTTCTATTCGGTGAATTATCCTCAGGGAAAGTTTTGTCAACATGAACTGCCTCAAAATGCACTCCAACCGACTCGAAAACCTCCAGCAGAACTGTCTGCACCTCATCAAAAGCCTCCTGCGGATAAATATTTGTTCCCAATCCATCCTGATTGGTTACCATAACAAGCATGTAATCCAACTCCTTTGCTATTCGAGATAACATTGAAATGGAATTTGGATAAAACTTCAGCTTAAGTAGGCTATCAACCTGAAAATCGAGAGGTTCATTTATCAGCGTTCCATCTCTATCTATAAATAAAATCTTTCTTTTTTGGCTCATATCTACAGTTTCTTGTACATATTTAAAACTTCTAGCAGGTAGGTGTTTTCATCTGGAGTACCAACTGTTATACGAACACATCCGTCACACCACTTCTCCCCAGATCGATCGCGCGCTACGATTCCATTTTGTTTCAAATGCAGAAAAACCTCCTCCACCTTTTTGAACTTAACGAGCAAAAAATTTGCATCAGAAGGATAAACCGTTACTACACATGAAAAGGAGCTCAATGCCTTTTGCAATCGCTCTCTTTCCTCCATAATTAGCTCCACCTTCATTTTAAAGCCCTCCATATCTTCAAGAGAATTAATGGCAACCTGCTGATTCAAGCTACTTATGTTGTAGGGTGCTTTTATCTTAGCCATATAGCGCTGAATTTCGGGACTCGCCACACCGATACCAATCCTCGCACCGGCCAATCCCCATGCTTTTGATAGGGTTTGCAGAACATAAATATTCGGATTACGGGCTAATAATTCTACAGCGCCACCGCCCTGCTGCACAAAATCGGCATATGCCTCATCAACCACCACTATTCCACCAAAGGAAGTAGCAATCTGTTCTATAGTTGAGCTTTGAACAAGCGTACCTGTAGGATTATTAGGCGAGCAAATAAAAATTAGCCGCGTATTGGCATCGATAGCCCGCAATACTGCGCTTACGTCTACCTCGAAACTGCTTGTTAAGAACACCTTTCTAACTTCCACATCATTAATCTGTGCAGCAACGGCATACATCCCATAAGTAGGAGGTAAAACAATGGCATTGCTCGTGCCTGGTTGGCACACCATCCTAAAAAGCAAGTCTATGATCTCGTCAGAACCATTACCAATGAATAAGCAAGAAGGGGAAACGCCTTTTATTGATCCCACCATCTTTTTTAAATCATACTGATGCGGATCGGGATATCTATTCACCCCGGTATCAAAAGGATTTTCGTTAGCATCTATCCATACTTGAGCCTCACCCGAATATTCGTCTCTGGCTGAAGAGTATGGCTTCAAATCCTTTATATTTTTACGTACAATACTGTCTAGATTAAACATAAAGAGGTCTTTAAATTGATAAAAACAGAATATTTGCATCGAAACGACAGCTAACCTTAATAGATAGTGAGGTAAGTAGCCTCAAGTATCATTCTATAAATAGATTATAAAGTCGGTTATCATCATATGATGCTTAAATGGAGCGAAAAAAAACTCTTTACAGCTGCGAATCACAGCTATTCGTCGCCACAATTCACTTCATTTACGAGTATACTTCAACTGGTAATTAACAGAAGTCAACCACCTAAAAAACAAACGAGTAAAACTACCTCTGCAGGTATTCCAATCGGATAGAAACACCTCGCTTATGCCCTATCAGCTGCTCGTTTTCGGCCATTACCTCTATCACCTTTCCTAGATTTTGAATTCCATCCCGGGTTATCTCCTGAAAAAATATCTTTTTGGTAAACGACTCCACAGAAATTCCACCATAGCTTTTGGCAAATCCATTAGTTGGAAGGGTATGGTTGGTTCCAGAGGCATAATCACCCGCACTTTCTGGCGTAAAGTTTCCTATAAATACGGAACCTGCATTTACCACGTTTTGAGCGAGGTAGTCGCTATTTCCTACCGATAGAATGAGGTGCTCGGGAGCGTACATATTTATGATTGTAAGTACTTCCTGCTCGTTCTGAGCTATCACTATTCGCGATTTCTCCAATGCTTTTTGGGCTATTTCCTTTCGGGGTAACGATTGAAGCTGCTTTTGTAGCTCCTCCTCTATTTCTGTCAGCTTAGCTCCCGCTATCGACACCAAAATAACCTGGCTGTCCTCTCCATGTTCTGCCTGCGAGAGTAAATCGGCTGCCACAAAACTTGGAATGGCCGAATCGTCGGCTACCATCATCACCTCCGATGGTCCAGCAGGCATATCGATGGCAACTCCCTCAGAAAACGCTGCCATTTTAGCTGCGGTTACATACTGGTTTCCTGGTCCGAATATCTTATACACCTTAGGTATTGATTCGGTGCCATAGGTCATACCGGCAATGGCCTGTATCCCTCCTGCCTTAAATACTTTTGTTACTCCAGCCAGCTTGGCAGCGTATAAAATTGCCGGATTTATGAGCCCATCCTTTTGAGGTGGCGTGCATAAAACGATTTCGCGACAGCCAGCAAGCCGTGCAGGCACCGCCAGCATCAATACCGAAGAAAAAAGAGGTGCGCTACCGCCGGGAATATAAAGTCCAACCTTCTCTATTCCAACCGATTTCTCCCAACAGGTTACCCCGCTTGTAGTTTCTACCTTACTTCCTTGCAGCAGCTGCGCTCCGTGAAACTTTTCAATATTCTCCTTGGCTATAGCCATTGCAGCTTTAAGCGTTTCATCGACCAGCTGCTCCGACGCATCTATCTCCTCCTGCGAAACCCTTAAATCGGACATCGTTACACCATCATAGAAGTAGGTGTACTTATTTATTGCCGCATCTCCCTTACGGAAAACCTCATCAAAGATTATCCTTACAATTTTATCCAGCGATTCCCTATCCATAGATGGACGTGCAATAAGCGCTTCCAATTCCGCTGCCTTGGTATAAATAATTTTCTCCATTATAGTATCATTTTTTCGATTGGAACAATGAGGATACCTTGCGCTCCAGCCTCTTTAAGCTGGTCTATTATCTCCCAAAACTGACTTTCGTCAATTACGGAATGCAACGAGCTCCAACCTGATTGGGCTAAAGGAATAATTGAAGGGCTTTTCATGCCCGGAAGGATGGATGTAATCTGCTC
This sequence comes from Alistipes sp. ZOR0009, assembly GCF_000798815.1. Classification (NCBI taxonomy): domain Bacteria; kingdom Pseudomonadati; phylum Bacteroidota; class Bacteroidia; order Bacteroidales; family Rikenellaceae; genus Alistipes; species Alistipes sp. ZOR0009. The sequence goes on from NZ_JTLD01000011.1 coordinate 44,829, forward strand.
GATCTTCTCATTTGGGGCGTTCAGCAGCACATACTTCTTGTTACGTGCCTCCATCACCGATTTTACACGGAATAGCAGTTTGTTAAGGATAGCCTTAGCCTCCTGATCGATTGCCGGAGAAGATGCGAGGCATGCCTCTGAGGAAAATAGCACCTCTACCTCCTTTAGGCCATTCGTAAAAAGGGTACTCCCGCTGCTGACAATATCGCAAATGGCATCGGCAAGGCCCAAGCTGGGCGCAATCTCTACCGAACCGGATATCTGGTGTATTTCGGCCTTAATGCCGCTTTTCAGAAGGAAGGCGTTAACGGTATTTGGGTACGAGGTGGCCAACTTTTTGCCGTTTAAATCTCCAATACCGCTGTAGGATTCCCCTTTGGGGATCGCAATGGAAACTCTACATTTTGAGAACCCCAACTGCAACTCGTTTTTGATACTTCTCCCAGCCTCTACGAGCGTATTTTCCCCGATGATGGCAACATCAGCCACGCCATCTTCGAGATATTGGGGGATGTCGGAATTCCGTAGATAAAGAACATCCAACGGAAAGTTGCGGCTTGGAACAATGAGGCTGTTCGATGAGCTTTCGAAGCGGATGCCGCACTCCTTGAGAAGCTGAAAGGACTCCTCGCTTAATCGACCTGATTTTTGAATTGCTACTTTTAACCTGCGCATTTTGTTTTGATTTTCCGATGCCCAGGTAAATTCGTGCCGTATAAACGAAAAAAACCAACCTGAACATCAGGTTGGTTTATATTCTCATGCATTTCTACATTAAATCATCAAACCCATACCCGACGGCATGCAGTAATGATGATGTAGATGTAGATTTGATAATTGCATTGTCAAAAACTGTTTGTCGGGTGCAATGTAATAAATTTTTTAATACATCAATACCCTCGATAAAAAAATTAGCAGTTACAACCGCTTCCGCAACCTTCGTCGTCGCAGCCACCGTCGCCACAACCACAGCCTTCGCCACAACCACCAGCGGTGTGAACATGACCGTGAGCTAGCTCCTCTTCAGTAGCCTCACGAACACCTACAACTTCGCCAGCGAAGCTTAGATCGGCACCAGCAAGGAAGTGGTTGAAGTCCATTACAACAACTTCTTCCTTAACTTCAACAACAACACCCATCATGCGGTGACCTTCGCCATCCATCATAGGAATTTGGTTGCCTACAGTAAGAAGCTGTGGATCGATTTCGCCTTCAACTTCGAAAATATTTTTAGGTAACTCAACAATTGCGTCTGCATTCTTTGGACCATAAGCCTCATCGCTCTTTAGCTCGAAGCTGAACTTATCACCGATCTTTAGACCGTTTACGTTCTCCTCAAATTTAGGAAGCAGGTATCCAGCACCAAATACGAATTCCATTGGTCTCTCAGCAGTAACTGTTTCAATTACGTTCCCTTCAACAGTTAGCTGATAGGTCAAAGAAACTACGGTGTCCTTAGTAATATTCATTGTTTTAAAAAATTAAATTTCAAGTGTAAATGGAGTATCCTCCCAATAAAATGCAAAACTAAACAAATATTATTGATTGATAGTTCATCGCTCAATATTTATTTTTTATCAAATGCTACTCCTATAGGGTATAGCGACGCTTCCACAATAATTCTGCCAAGAATTACGTATATTGCTACTATCAAAATTGCTACCATGAATATTATTGTAACCGGTGCAAGCAAGGGTATTGGCTTTGAAACAACCAAGGCAATTGCTGCCGCAGGCGACCATACCATTGTGGTTATAGCCCGCGATTTGGACAGCCTTAATAAGCTCAAAAGCGCTTGCATCCACGAAAACGTTAAAGCAAGAGTTCTCCCGCTAGCATTCGATCTTTCGAATCCGGAGGCTGTTGAAACCGATTTGATAAGGCAAATCACCGCCCTTATCCCTTCGGTTGATGTGCTTATAAACAATGCGGGCTCCCTTATAAACAAACCATTTGCCGATACGCAGCTAACTGACATACAGCAAATATTTCGAACAAACTATGTAGCCCCTTCGCTGCTAATAAAAGGGCTCATTCCATTTTTTAATCGAGGCGCGCACGTTGTGAGCATCAGCAGCATGGGCGGCGTACAAGGAAGCGTGAAATTTCCTGGACTTTCGTGCTACAGCTCGTCAAAAGCGGCGGTTGCTACGCTTACCGAATGCCTGGCGGAGGAGTATAAGGAGCATGGATTTCGCTTTAACAGCCTAGCATTAGGTTCTGTGAACACCGAAATGCTTCAAAATGCGTTCCCCGGCTACTCGGCACCTGTTGAGCCTGCCGAAATGGGACGATTCATTGCCGACTTTGCGCTAAATAGCGGCCGATTGTTTAACGGTAAGATTCTTTCCGTTTCCTCCACCACCCCTTAAGGAGCAAAAGTAAATAGCATAAAAAACCCCGAGCCGTAAGGCTCGGGGTTTACTTTATCTAACGATTAGTATTGCTTCTTCAGCAGCTCTGGATGCTCCTTATTTACCTTTATAAGTAGCTCTCCAAATAGGGTATTGGCCCAAGCAAACCACGAACGGGTAAAGTTCTCTGGCTTATCCTTGTGGAATGTCTCGTGCATAAAGCCAGTGCCTGCATGGGTATGCTTCAGCTGCTTAATGCACATCTCTATCTCCTGCTTATCGGTACTTGTAAGCGCACGCATGATAATTGCCATTGGCCAAATCATGTCTAGCCCTACGTGTGGACCTCCAATACCTTCGGCATACTTTCCTTTAAAGAAGTATGGGTTATCGGTGCTAAGAACGAACCTGCGCGTATTTTGGTAAATCTTATTATTAACGTCAACATAGCCAAGATATGGAAGGGCAAGCAACGAAGGAACGTTGGCATCATCCATCATCAGGTAGTTTCCAAAGCCATCTACCTCGAAGGCATAGATTTTACCGTACTTAGGATGGTTTACAATGGCATTTTTTTGAATTGCCGCATCCACCTCGTTTGCAAAAGCGGTACACTCGGCTGCAAACTTAGCATCCTTCATTATTTTGGTCGACATTTCGGCCAGTTCGCGCAGCGATACCACCGCAAAAGCGTTAGAAGGGATTAGGTAGGGGTAAATGGTTGCATCGTCGGATGGACGAAACATGGAGCAGATCAAACCGGTGTACTTAACGGGATTGCCATAGCCTGCGCCAAACTGGGTATCGGTTGCGGTTTCCGTTTTGCGGGTAAAACGGTAAGGTCCCTTGCTGTCCTTGCGTTGCTGCTCGCGGAATGTGCTTACAATAAGCTTCATTGCCTTTTGCCAGTCGGCATCAAAATATTTGGTATCGCCTGTTTGCTTCCAGTAGTTGTAGCTTAAACGAACAACGTAGCAAAGTCCATCAATTTCCCACTTGCGCTCGTGCAATTCGGGCTTCATGGCCGTGTTATCGCTCTCCCAGTAGCTTCCCTCCTTGTTCATGTTAAAGGCGTTGGCGTAAGGATCGATAAGCACACACTCCACCTGACGGTTGATAACCCCTGCAATAACCTCCTGAAGCTTGCTATCCTGCTTCATAAAGGGCATGTAAGGCCAAACCTGCGCCGTACAGTCGCGGAGCCACATCGCATGGATATCGCCAGTAATAACAAACGTGTTAGGCTTTCCATTCTTAATGGTATGCTCTACCGTTCTATCCAAGGTGTTAGGAAAACAGTTGCCAAACATCCACGCCAGCTCCTTATCGGCAATAGCGCCCTGCATCTGGGTAATTTTGCTCTCAATTGCCTTACTCGAAAAGTTCCTTTGGTTTTCATCGACACGTACTTTGGGAAAATCCTGTGCCGATACAGCACCCGAGAAGAGCATTGACGCCCCTCCAACTCCTAATAATAGATGCTTAATCTTCATTAATTCTGAATAAGTGGTTAGTAAAAAATACTTCGAACCAAAAATAGCTGCAAACTCCATTAAAAAGCCTACTTCAAAACATAAAAAGAAGCCATCCAATCGCTAGTAGCGAATATTTAGCTCTTTTTGCAAACGATTACAGGAGCGATCGTCCATAAAAAAGCTCGATACCGGAAGAAAGTACCTCCCAATATCGAGCTCCAAGTTACCACACTTTACTTATGCTAAAAAAATCGTGAGAATAGACCTTTAGACTTGGGGCGATAGGCCCGTACGTAGTCTATTACAAACTTTTGAGGCATAATCGAATCGTCGATAGGACCTCCCCAGCTGCCACCAACTGCCGTATTTAGCAGCAGGTAGAGTGGGCTTGTAAACGAGCCCTTATAAACGGTTTTAGGAACCTCAAACTGCAGGTAGCACTGCTCATCGATGTAGGCGTAAATCATGTTTCCAACTCGCTCCAAGGCGTAAACGTGATACGTATTGTGCAAATCGGCTACAACGGTCTTCTCTCCCTTGCTTTTTGTTCCTAGATTGATGGTAGAGTCGGCCCAGTGCATCGTTGCATAAACGGTATTAGGCGTATGGCCTACAAATTCCATTACATCGAGCTCGCTACAGCGCGGCCATCCAAGCTCCTTGCGGTTTACCCCCATCATCCAGATGGCAGGCCAGATTCCTTTACCTTGAGGAAGCTTTGCGCGCACCTCCACCCTGAAGTCGCCAGTAAAAGAACGCCTATCTAGCGTGTTGATGCTTCCCGAGGTGTAGTGAAAATCCTTATACTCCTCCTTACGGGATTCAATAATAAGCGTTCCATCCTCCACCCGCACATTCTCGGGACGACGGTAGGTGTAGTACTGCGCCTCCTTATTGCGAATATAGCCCACCTCGTATCCCCAAATGGTGGAATCGGGCAAACCAGACTTCTTAAACTCGTCGGACCAAAGAAGCTTCCAGGAATGCTTAGCTGGCTTGGCAGGCAGCTCGTTCGCCTGCTGTGCAAAGAGCGCATTCGCTCCAAATAGCAGGAAAACAACGCCAATAGCAGTTAGTTGCTTTTGCATAATTTTAATAGATATAAATGGTTAACAAATGGATGTCGGTTTTGGATTGGTTTGGGCAACAAAAAATGCTCGCCACCCATACAGCCTAGCGCAGGCCTACCGTATTGAAATATATTGTACTACGCATTGGAATCTTATAGGTTTAGGTTTAGCGGTTAATCACCAACGAAGTTAACCCAACGAACGACATTTATGGTATTGCAGCCGCTTTATTCATCTTTTTTAGCAGTGAATACCATTTTGTTTTGGAAGGAGAGGCAATCCGTTGACAGGTTGGTGGTTCTTGATTTCGATTAGAGCAATATGGTCGCTAAAAAAATCCATACATCATAATTTGCAGAAATAACGAGAGCATAATCTTCTATGTAAAATGGTCCAACGAAATTTCTTTTATAAAGAGAAACTACGACCTTCTTCGTTTTACTTCTATCCAACCGAATCCCTTAAAAAATGTCGAATTTTTGTAGCCTTATTTTGATGGCTCCCTTTGTTCGGTCGAAAAAATCGGATATTTCGTCGATTGTCCAGCCCCTATCGTGCAGCTCCACGAGCTTTTTATCGTCTTCGGGACGCCAGCTTCGGCTAGCAGCAGCCGGCTTGGGTGGCTTGGCAGGCTGTACGGTTACCGCAGCAGCTTTGCTGCGCGTGCTAACGGCCCTTACGCTCCCCGTAGCGGATATGGCGTAGTCAACTAGGCGTAAATCGACCGGCAGGTTGAGCCTTTTTTTGGCTCGGGTAGCTGCCACGTACAAAAGGTTTACCTCCTCGTTCAGCGAGTCGGCACCATGAGGGTTAATGGCAAACTCGCGGCGCAGCTTATCCTCCGTTTGAAAGTCGGAAGCCAAGGTAACCTCGTCGTACTCCATCCCCTTACAGCGGTGTACCGTCGAGAAGATGATATCGGCCTCCTCCTTCTTCCCATCCTCCACATGGCAGCTCTTAATACGGTTTATCAGCGCAGGAAGCTCGTGCCCATACTTCTTAACCATCTCCAGCATCGATTTTAGCTGCACATCCTCGGTCTCCTCCACGTACTCCTCAAACTCGTAGATATCCTTAAACGAGGAGAGCAGCCCATCGCGCACCTTATCCTTTGCCCCACGCTGCAGGTAGATGATATCCAGCAGTGAGGTACCCTCGTCGCCGTAGGTATACGACGAAATATTTCCCTCGAAGTAGAGCTTCCCCACCTTTCGCTTATCCACCACCAGCTCGATGGCCTTATCCAGAAGACTTATGTTGGTTCGTGCCACAAAAGCATGCGACTTTATAGCGCCAGCAGCATTTCCCAGACCGTTTATAAAGGGAGGTACAAACGACGGATTCATTGCGCTCTTCATTTGAAGAATATTTTGCGCCAGACAGGCCACGTCGCCATTAAAACGAAAGCTAGACGAGAGGTTGAGCGAACGAAAATCCACCGATTCGAGCGAGTTTACCGCATAGCGCCATCCATATATCTGCTGGTGGGTATCCCCAACGATTAGCTTGGTAGCCCGCTGCTTCAAGAAGACATCGAGCATGGCCGCAGAGGCATCCTGCCCCTCATCAAAAAGGATAAACCGATGCGAAAGCGTAGGGTTCGAGAGCTGGTACTTCTTCAGGTAGAAATCGTGGGTTATTTCGATCTCGCCGCTATCCATTTTTGCCAGAAAAAGGCGCGTATTGTACTCTATTTTGGTATAGTTGGTCAACACAAACTGCATGGCCACCTCCTCGTGTACCGTATCGGCATAGTTTAGCTCCTGTACCTTACGGCTGTGGCTGTTGCAGAAGTAGGCTACAAACCGAATTACGTGGTTGGCCACCCCCATGGCATGCAAAAGTTCCCCCTGCCTATCCAAACCCAGTATTCGCACCACCTCGTGCGTCTGGTAGCTGAAGCGAAGGCGGTATCCCGATCCCACAACCACACTTTTAAAGGCCAAGGAGTGAGCGGTCTCCACCCGAACGTTTTGTAGACCAGCCCTGGCAAACTTCTGCTCAGCCTCCATCCTCACCGACTTGTTGAAAGCGATGTAAAGCATGCTTCCCAAGCTTTGCTTGCGCTTGGCATACTCTATTATGGTGGTGGTTTTACCCGAACCCGCCACGGCGTTAACCTTTACGTCGGTGCTGCACTGTACAATCTGCTCCTGTTCGGGCGTTAGCTTCATTCTGGCCTTTTGTGTGGATTAAAAATAGCTCGCAAAGGTAGCCATTCGTCCCCTTCGCCTGCCCCATTTGCGGTTATTTAGCGGTTGTGGCAGCTTATTTTGGTAGAAAAGCCCTCACCACAAGATCGAAAGAGCTCAACTAAAAAGAAGCAAAGCTTTTGACGTAATAGTATAATAAGGTATGCCAGCATTTTCTGTAAGCTACCTGCCAAGCAGCCTACCTACCACGTAGCTAATCCATTCTCCCGGCCTGCTTAGAGCATCAAAATCTATCCAGGCAGACTTCATCTGCGAAATCTCGGCTCGCCAGTAGCCATCCTTTCCCTTTTTCCGCAGCAGCAGCTTCGTAGCCTTAGCGCATCGGGGATCCGTATGTCGACCATTATCCTTCAGCAACAATAAGATCTCAATTAAATTTGACTTATAGGAAAAGGGGTAAAAATTCTTCACAATCGAACCCTCAATAGGTTCTCCCGTCGAAAATTTCTTAAACACCTCGTGCCTTAGGATGTACTCCAGACCTTGGTGCAGCTTACTGTCAATTTCGGGGGATGCTCCATAGCGCTTTTTGTACTCGGTTAACGCCACCATCGACTTTACAACCCCATAGTAGCATGGCACCTTTTTCATACAACCACCAAAACGGGTATTTAAATCTTTCCCTGTCCAGCAGCACACCTCACCTCTTTCAAGGCTCTGATATTTGAGTATCCAACTTATTCCCGCATCTATTTTATCCCTTTCGTTAAAGCCATTTTTCATTAGCAGGGTTGATATTAAGGCATTATGGCAAGCCAACACCCCATCTCTATGGCCCGTTAACGAAAAACCTTCGGGAGTAAAGGTCTTCGTAACCAGCAGCTGCATCCACTCCCGAACTTCCGGAAGAATTCCGGCAAAAGGAATCTCAGAAAGCTCTACGAGCCGCCACTCGTACGCCCTGATCCCAACAAACAGCTCGAGGCGCTGCTTTGGTTTTAGCAAAAGCTGCTCCACCAGTTCCGATCGGCGAAGCAAATCCGTTGCCATTTCGTTCGTAATTTGTTCGCCAGTGTCATACGCCTTTCGAAGCGTTAAGGCTGTATCTTCTTTCATATTTATTTGATATCGCTACTTCCTTTTTCCTGCAGAAGCTTCACCACATTGCATTTGTGCAGCTATTCGTCCTACAGAAAGGCACATTCTAAACCATTTTACCATTCTTGCAATTGTAAGTAATGTCCCATTCGGCTATGAACTCCTGCCTCGAATAAATCGACAAAACTACGCTCATACCGACCTTATCAATAGCCCATTCAAGCATCTTTGCTTGCAATAGCAGGTATAAAAGGTCGTGGTTAGGATAAACTTAACGGCAACACTTTTCGTTTTGCGCTCAGCGACTACTTTCTTTTTACCTGGCAGAAGTATTCATCACTCCATCCAAAAGTAGCAAAAAAGCAAAGTGTAGCGATAGCCGTAGCTACAGCTTCTTTTCCTCTTTCTCCTATTCCTTTTTTAGCGCAAAAAAGGAATCGAAAAAACATGGCGAAAATTAACTCGCACCGTCAGCTTATAGAGCCTTAACGCCCTTATTATAATAGGTAGAACGATTTAGGCTTACGCCTTTGGCAAAATCTGACCTACCGAGCGTTGCTCAAACAAATATTTCCGCCGTTGGATGTGTGGCTAACGCCACGAGTGTTGACGGATGGAA